>NZ_JASCON010000129.1:0-7622 GCF_029959585.1 Pseudomonas sp. PS02302 | reverse complement strand
GGCGGGCGGCCCGGCGCCCGAGGCGGCCTGGCCGAAGAAAGGTGTTGCAGACCGCCCGATCGCCACCATGGCGAGCGGCCGTAGGTTGGGTTGAGCACAGCGAAGCCCAACGTCGCCCCGAGGGCCGGCAATGTTGGGCTTCGACGATAGAGCCGTCTCAACCCAACCTACGGTCTATCGCCACCCTGACCGCTAGCAAAAGGCAGCTCCTTTCAGGACGAGTCGCAGAGAGAAACGACCACACCACTAGAACCCGGTTTGCCCCGGTACCCAACTGGTACCCGCCAGCGGCACCCGCGCCATGGCCGCGGCCTCGATGGTCAGGGCCACCAGGTCTTCCGGGTCGAGGTTGTGCAGGTGCGACTTGCCGCAGGCGCGCGCCATGGTTTGGGCTTCCAGCACCAGCACCCGCAGGTAATTGGCCAGCCGACGACCGCCTTCCACCGGGTCGAGGCGTCTGGCCAGTTCCGGGTCCTGGGTGGTGATGCCCGCCGGATCGCGGCCGTTCTGCCAGTCGTCGTAGTAGCCGGCGGCGGAGCCGAGCTTGCGCAGTTCGGCATCCAGCCGCGGATGGTTGTCGCCCAGGGCGATCAGCGCCGCCGTCCCGATGGCCACGGCATCGGCACCCAGGGCCATGGCCTTGGCCACGTCGGCGCCATTGCGGATGCCCCCGGAGACGATCAGTTGCACCTTGCGGTGCATGCCCATCTCCTGCAGCGCCTGCACCGCCTGGGGGATCGCCGGCAGGATGGGAATGCCGACGTGCTCGATGAATACCTCCTGGGTCGCCGCGGTGCCGCCCTGCATGCCGTCGAGCACCACCACGTCGGCGCCGGCCTTGACCGCCAGCTTGACGTCGTAATAGGGCCGACTGGCGCCAATCTTCACGTAGATGGGCTTTTCCCAGTCGGTGATCTCGCGCAACTCGGCGATCTTGATCGCCAGGTCATCCGGACCGGTCCAGTCGGGATGGCGACAGGCACTGCGCTGGTCGACGCCGATGGGCAGGGTCCGCATGCCGGCCACCCGCTTGGTGACCTTCATGCCCAGCAGCATGCCGCCACCGCCGGGCTTGGCGCCCTGCCCCAGGACGATCTCGATGGCGTCGGCCTTGCGCAGGTCGTCGGGATTCATGCCGTAGCGCGACGGCAGGTACTGGTAGACCAGGTGCTGGGACTGGCCGCGCTCCTCGGGGGTCATGCCGCCGTCGCCGGTGGTGGTGCTGGTGCCGGCGATACTGGCACCGCGGCCGAGGGCTTCCTTGGCATTGGCCGAGAGCGCGCCAAAGCTCATGCCGGCAATGGTCACTGGGATCTTCAGGTGGATGGGTTTCTTGGCAAAGCGGGTACCGAGCACCACGTCGGTACCGCACTTCTCGCGGTAACCCTCCAGCGGGTAGCGCGAGACGCTGGCGCCCAGCAGCAACAGGTCATCGAAATGCGGCAGCTTGCGCTTGGTGCCGCCACCACGGATGTCGTAGATGCCGGTCTCGGCGGCACGCTGGATTTCCTGGATGGTGAGGCGATCGAAGGTGGCCGATTCGCGCAGCACGGGGGTGTTCTGGTCAGTCATGGCGATTCTCCTGCGCGATCAATAGGCCGAGGCGTTGTCGACTTTGAAGTTGTAGAGCTGGCGGGCGGAGCCGTAGCGCTTGAAGTCGGCGGCACGCTCGGCGAAGCCGGCGGTGTCGAGCAGTTCCTGCAACTCGGCCAGGTGTTCGGCGCGCATCTCCTTCTCGATGCAGTCCGAGCCCAGGGAGGCCACGCGGCCTTTCACATAGATACGCGTCTCGTACAGCGAATCGCCCAGGGCGTCGCCGGCGTCGCCGCAGACCACCAGGCGCCCGGCCTGGCCCATGAAGCAGCTCATGTGGCCGATGCTGCCCCCGACGACGATGTCGACGCCCTTCATGGAAATACCGCAGCGCGCGCCGGCGTCGCCTTCGATGACCAGCAGGCCGCCATGGGCGGTGGCGCCGGCGGCCTGGGAAGCGCTGCCCTTGACCCGTACCGCGCCGGACATCATGTTTTCCGCGCAGCCGACGCCGACATTGCCATGTACGGTAATGGCGGCATGCTGGTTCATGCCCGCGCAGTAGTAGCCGGCGTGCCCGTTGATATCCACGGACACGGCAGCGTTCACGCCCACGGCAAGGTTGTGGGCGCCATTGGGATGGGTGACCACCCACTCGCGCTCGGTGGCGGTCTGGGCGACGTCGTGCAGGGCCTGGTTGAGCTCGCGCACGGCGATTTGGGTGAGATCAAAGGTTTTCATCTGCGCTGCTCCTCAGGCCAACTCGCGTTCCCAGACGTACAGGGTGGCCGGTGCCGGCTCCCAGACCTTGGCCCGCTCGATGCCGGGCAGGCTCGACAACGCCTGGTACTCGGAGGCCATGGCCACGTAGTCGTCGGTTTCGGCGAGGATCGCCGGCTTGCAGGCGATGGGATCGCGGATCACCGCGAAGCCGTTGCGGGTGCCGATGGCAAAGGTGAAGAAGCCGTCCAGATCCTCCAGGGAACGGTCCAGTGCCTGCTTGAGGCTGTCGCCCTCGCGCAGCCGCCAGGTCAGGTAACCGGCGGCGACCTCGGTGTCGTTCTCGGTCTCGAAGGCAATGCCCTCACGCCTGAGGCTCTGGCGCAGCCGCGAATGGTTGGACAGCGAGCCATTGTGCACCAGGCAGAGGTCGGCGCCGGTGGAAAATGGATGGCTGCCCTCCAGGGTCACGGCGCTCTCGGTGGCCATGCGGGTGTGGCCGATGATGTGGCTGCCCTGCATCCCGGCCAGGCCGAAGCGGCTGGCGATCTCCTGGGGCAGGCCCATGCCCTTGAGGATCTCGATGCTGCGCCCGGCGCTCATGATGCGTAGCTCAGGCGCCAGCTCGGCCAGCACGGCGCGGACCTCGGCTTCCGCCGCGCGGATCTTGAGCACGAGGGCGCTGGCGTTCTGGAACCAGTCCAGCTCGGCATCAAGTTTTTGCTGCAACGCAGTGACCAGGGCGGCGAAGTCATAGCCGTCGGAGGTGGCCTGCAGGGTCAGCTTGACCCAGCCCTCGGCCACCTCGTCACCGTAGATGGCGAAGCCGGCGCTGTCCGGACCGCGGTCGGTCATGGCTTCGAGCATGGGCTCGAAGAGGCTGCCGAGCTGGGCCTCCAGCGCCGGGTTCTTCAGATAGAGTCCAACGATTCCACACATGGGTGTCACTCCTTCGCAGGCAGGGGGCGTACCGGGGGCGCCCGAAGATCGATCGATAAAGAGGGGGCGATCAGAAGAATTCGGTGTAGCGCTGGATCTCCCAGTCGGAGACGTGGCGGCTGTATTCCACCCACTCCATGCGCTTCAGCTTGATGAATTCGTCGACGATTTCCGGGCCGAGCATCTCGCGGAACAGCGGGTCGGCGTCCAGGGCGTCGCAGGCTTCCTTGAGGCTCTGCGGCAGGGTCTCGATCCCCCGCGCGGCGATGGCCTCGAGGCTCAGGTTGTAGAGGTTCTCGTTGCAGGGCGCGCCCGGGTCCAGTTCGCGCTCGATGCCGTCGAGACCGGCGGCGATGATGGCGGCGGTGACCAGATAGGGATTGCAGCCGGCATCGGGCAGGCGGAATTCCAGGCGGCCATAGGGCACCCTTATCATCGCCGAGCGGTTGTTGGCGCCGTAGGCGATGAAGGCCGGCGCCCAGGTGGCGCCGGACAGCGAGCGGCCCACCACCAGGCGCTTGTAGGAATTCACCGTGGGCGCGGCGAAGGCGCAGAGCGCCGGACCATGGGCCAGCAGGCCGGCGAGGAAATGGTAGGCCAGTCGCGACAGGCCCATGCCGCGCGGATCGCTGTCGTCGTGGAAGAGGTTGCGGCTGGTGGCGCTGGCCAGCGACAGGTGGAAATGCATGCCGTTGCCGGCGCGCTTGGGATCGGGCTTGGGCATGAAGGAACAGATCATGCCCAGTTCGTTGGCGATCTCGCCGGCGGCCATACGGAAGAAGGTGAAGCGATCCGCCGACTCCAGCGCCTCGCTGTAGGTGTAGTTGATCTCGAACTGGCCGTTGGCGTCCTCGTGGTCGATCTGATAGATGTCGAAACCGACCGGCTGCAGGGCTTCGGTGAGCTTTTCCAGAAAGAGCCGCGAACGCGACAGACCCTTGTAGTCGTAGCAGGGCTTGTCCAGGGTATCGCTGCCGTCCACCAGGGACAGCTTACCGACCTCGTCGCGGCGCATGAGGAAGAACTCGGGTTCCAGCCCGGTGTTCAGGCTCCAGCCGCGGTCGCCAAGGCGCGCTACCTGGCGCTGCAGCACGTAGCGGCTGTCATAGGGATGGGGCTTGCCGTTGACATGACCGATGCACACCACCCGCCCGTAGCCGGCCTGCCAGGGTACCGGGATCAGGGTGGAAAGATCGCCACGGGCCATGAAGTCGGGACCGTGGGGCTCCATGCCCATGCCGCAGATGGCGAAACCGGCGAAACCCGCACCCTCCTCCGCCACGGCGGCGAGGCCGGCCACTGGCACGGACTTGGTCTTGGCGGAACCATGGATGTCGACGAACTGGGCCAGCACGTAGCGGATACCGTGCTGGTCGATGAGATGCTGGGTTTCGCTGGGCAACATGACGGGCTCCTTGGCTGAGATCCACTATATTCCCAATGGGAATTTATTCTTCCCAACAGGAAAGCAAAGACTTTGCCAAGTCGCGTCCGCTTCGCCGACCGCTAGGCCAGAACCTTCCCGTCAGCGAGTTAACCCTACGGATCCCAAGGAAAATCCCGGCAGCAGCCCGCGGGGATTTTTTCCGGCATGATGGGAGCCACATCGGATGCCCGCGCGTATCCGCCCTCCTTCCTGCACTTTACTGGTGCGAATTTTTTATTCTCAAAACTAAAATGATGCAAGAATCCCCGAGTCGTGAGCCACGCCTGAAGATCGAGCAGTACATTGGCATCCAGATTCGTCGCCAGCGCCAGGATCAGGGCCTGAAGACCGCCGAGGTGGCGCGCATGGCCGGTATCAGCCAGGGCATGCTGAGCAAGATCGAGAACGCCCAGGTCTCCACCAGCCTGGAAACGCTCGGCCGGCTGTGCGACACCCTGGGCCTGCCGCTGTCGCGGCTGTTCAGCCAGTACGACCAGCAGGAACGCGACGCCCTGTTGGTCAAGGCGGGCGAAGGTCTCGAGGTGGTGCGCCGGGGGACCGACAAGGGACACACCTATCACCTGCTCAACCACTCCCGTGGGCCGAAGAAGAGCCTGGAGGCCTATCTGGTCTCCATGGATGATGCCAGCGAGGAATTCCCCACCTTTTCCCATCCCGGTACCGAGTTCATCCACCTGCTCGAAGGGAGCCTGGTCTATCGCCACGGCAACCACCTCTATGAAATGGGCCCGGGTGACAGCCTTACCTTCGACAGCGACGTCCCCCACGGCCCGGAGCGATTGAACCAGGTGCCTATCAAACTGCTGTCGATCATGACCTTCAAGGACGACTGAACCGCGCCCGTCTCGCCGGTGAAAGGGGATTTCACCGGTAAAAAGGCGAACTTATAACTGCTGGGAAATTTTTATTACTCGACTCTGGACGAGCGCCTGCGCTTGCCCTATAAAAGCATCCGTGAATTTTATATTCCCAACAGGAAATAACGCCGCAGCGAAATGTTCCTCCACTGGTGAAATCCGGACGCGCATATGGAAACCTTGCCCACCTACATCCTCAATGTCAGTTGCCCGGCCACCTCGGGCATCGTGGCCGCCGTCAGCACCTATCTCGCCCGCAACAATTGCTACATCGCCGAGATGGCGCAATTCGACGACGATTTCACCGAGCGCTTCTTCATGCGCACAGTGTTCCGCTTCAACCCGGGCGCCAGTACCGGCATCGAGGCGCTGCGCGACGGCTTCGCCGCAGTCGCGGCCGACTTCGCCATGCAGTGGGCGCTGTACAGCACCGCCCGCCCCACGCGGGTGCTGCTGATGGTGAGCAAGTTCGATCACTGCCTCACCGACCTGCTCTATCGCCACCAGAAGGGCGAGTTGCCGATGGAGATCACCGCCATCGTCTCCAATCACCTGGACCTGCGCCCCATGGCCGAACGGGAAGGAATCCGCTTCGTCTACCTGCCGGTGACCAAGGACAGCAAGCGTCAGCAGGAACTCGAATTGCTGCGCCTGGTGGAGGAGACCGGGACCGAACTGGTGGTGCTGGCGCGCTACATGCAAATCCTCTCGAACGAGCTCTGCCAGGAGCTCGCCGGCCGCGCCATCAACATCCACCACTCCTTCCTGCCCGGCTTCAAAGGCGCCAAGCCCTACCACCAGGCCTTCGAGCGTGGCGTCAAGCTGATCGGGGCCACCGCCCACTACGTGACCTCGGACCTCGACGAAGGCCCGATCATCGAGCAAGAGGTGCAACGCGTCGACCACGGCTATCGTCCCGAAGACCTGGTCGCCATCGGCCGGGATACCGAGACCGTTGCCCTGTACAAGGCGGTGAAGTACCACATCGAGCGGCGGCTGTTCCTCAATGGCAATCGCGTGGTGGTGTTTCGATGAGCGCCCGACTGATCGACGGCAAGGCCGCCGCCGCCCGCCTGCTGCAGGAGGTCGCCCAAGATGTGGCCGAGGTGCGCGCGCGGGGTATCCAGCCGGCCCTGGCGGTCATCCTGGTGGGCAGCGATCCGGCCAGCCAGGTGTATGTGCGCAACAAGCTCCGCCGTGCCGCCGAAGTGGGCATCCGCTCGCTCAGCCATGAGTTGCCGGCGGATCTTGAGCAGATCGAGCTGCTCGCCCTGATCGCCGCGCTCAACGCCGACCCGGAAGTGCACGGCATCCTGGTGCAACTGCCATTGCCGCCGCAGATCGACGAGGCGGCGGTGCTCCAGGCGCTTCGCCCGGACAAGGACGTCGATGGCTTTCACCGCGAGAACGTTGGCGCCCTGGCCCTGGGCCAACCCGGTCTGGTGCCCTGCACACCGGCCGGCTGCCTGCGGCTGCTGCAGGACCAGCTGGGTGATCTCAGCGGACGCCATGCGGTGGTGGTCGGCCGCTCCAACATCGTCGGCAAGCCCATGGCGGCTCTGCTGTTGCAGGCGCACTGCACGGTGACCCTGGTGCATTCGCGCAGCCGCGACGCCGCCGCGCTGTGCCGCCAGGCCGACATCCTGGTGGCCGCGGCCGGCCAGCCCGGTCTGGTCACCGTGGACTGGGTCAAGCCCGGCGCGGTGGTCATCGACGTCGGCATCAATCGCGTGGAGCACGCCGGCGGCGCCCGGCTGGTAGGCGATGTCGACCCGGCGGTGGCGGAGATCGCCGGCGCCCTCACCCCGGTGCCGGGCGGGGTCGGGCCCATGACCATCGCCCTGCTCCTGCACAACACCCTGGGCGCCGCCCAGCGCCAGCACCCCCACGCCGTCACGACCTGACCGGGAGTCCACCATGCCTTTCAGCCTGTTGAAATACGGCCTGTCCGCCGACTATCCGGTTGAGGTCGATCTGCCCCCGCCGAAGGAACTCAAGTCCAGCTACGACGTGGTCATCATCGGGGGCGGTGGCCACGGTCTGGCCACCGCCTACTACCTGGCCAAGTACCACGGCATCACCAATGTCGCGGTGCTGGAGAAGGCCTACCTGGGCGGCGGCAATAC
>NZ_JASCON010000128.1:0-8963 GCF_029959585.1 Pseudomonas sp. PS02302 | reverse complement strand
ACTAACCCACAAACACCGCCCCCCAATTACCGCGCCCCCCCCCGCCGCGCCCGGGGGCGGCGGCTCTTCAGCTCGTCCCTCTCAAGCGGCCTCCGGTCGTCCTGCTCAAACTTTCCCCGTAACCGCCGATACCCTAGCCACCAAGAGCCTGTTCAAGATCTCGCGAGCTAGAGACAAACAAGGCCTAGGCGGTCCCGCGAAAACACCTGAGGAAGCGCAGTTTACGAATGGTAAATGAGCATTCCGAAGGCCTTTTCAACGCCGTTTGGCCGACGCGTAGCAGATCGTGAACAGGTTCTGACAAGTCGGCTGGCGCCCCATCGTGCCTGCCTGCTGGCCACCCTCAAGCCTCTGGAGCGGGCGGATGGAGCGCGCGGACGTCGAACGCTGGAAAAGCAAATACCTGGAGAGCCTCGAGCATCTCGAGCGCCTGGAAAGCCGGTGGGAAAACCGCCTGGACCTGGTGCGTCGTGGCCTCGTGCGCAGCAGCCTGGCCGCCGAAGGCAACGACGCGGCGGTGGACGCCTGCCTGGTCGAATTGCGCGACATCCTCCGCCGTGACGACAGCGACGCCGATCTCGCCAAGCTGATTCCGCGCCTGGAGCGCACCGTGCTCGACTCCGAGCAGCGCCGGGAATTGCGCGCGCGCCAGGTGGCCGAGGCCTTCACCGAACTCTGCCGGTTGCTGCAGACCCTGGAATTGCCGCGCGACCAGCGCAAGGCGCTCAAGGGCTTTGCCAAGCGCGCCCAGGCCGCTGCCGACCAACCGGGGGAACTGCCTGCCCTGCTCGGCGAATTCAGCCGTCTGCAGCAACAGGCCCTGAGTCAGCTGCACCCCGAACAGCCCGCCCGCGCCGGTTTCCTGCAGCGCCTGCTGGGTGGTCGGGGCGAGACCGCGGAAGAGGCGCCGGCGACAACACCGAGTCCGGTAGCTGAAGACGCCTCGCCGGCGGCAATCGCCGCGCCAGCGGCGGAAACGCCGGCGACCCCTGAGCTACTGCCGCTGCCGGTCGAAGCTATGCCGGCCGCGCCGCCTGAAACCGCAGCAGAGCCCCTGGCAGTCCAGGCCGATCCGGCCTATGCCCTGCCCGCGGTGCCCGAACCCGGCTACAGCGCCATAGCGCCCCATCTGGAAGCCACCCTGCTGCGGCTGCTCGACGACCTGGCGCTGCCGGACAGCCACAAGCCCCAGGCCGAACACCTGCGCCAACGCATCCAGGGCAGCCTGAACTGGTACGAATTGGTACCCGTGCTCGATGACCTGTCGGTGCTGGTGCTGGCCCTCAACCATTCTGGGCAGAGCGAATTCCAGCTCTACCTGCGCCGCCTCAATGAGCGTCTCGCCGCCTTCCAGACCGGTCTGCAGGACGTCCACGCCGGGCGTCAGGACGGCCAGACCCAGGAGCGCGCCTTCGGCGACGCCCTGCGCGGCCAGGTCAGCGAATTGCAGAGCGAGGTGCAGGAGGCGACGGACCTGGACAGCCTCAAGCTGTCGCTGGACAGTCGCCTGGAAGGCCTGCTGACCAGCCTGGCCGACCAGCAGAGTCAACGCGAGACCCGCGAGCAGGAAGCCAGCGAAAGACTCAGCGCCCTCACCGAGCGCGTCGCCGGCATGGAGCGCGAGGCCCAGCAGTATCGCGGTCATCTGGAAGAACAACGGCAGAAGGCCCTCTGCGACCCCCTCACCGGCCTGCCCAATCGCGCCGCCTGGAGCGAGCGCCTGGAGCTGGAGGTGGCCCGCTGGCAACGCCATGGCGGCGACCTGCTGCTGGCGGTGCTCGACGTCGACCTGTTCAAGCGCATCAACGATGGCTACGGCCACCTGGCCGGTGACAAGGTGCTCAAGATCATCGCCAGCGAATTGCAGCGCCGCCTGCGCAAGACCGACTTCATCGCCCGCTTCGGCGGCGAGGAATTCGTCATGCTGCTGGGCGCCACGCCAGTCGCCGGCGGGGTCACCCTGATCGAGCAGCTACGCGCCGCGGTCGCCGCCTGCCCCTTCCATTTCAAGGGCGAACGGGTGGTGATCACCCTGTCCGCTGGTCTCGCGGCCTTTGCGCCGGGCGAGGATGCCGATACCGTATTCGAGCGTGCCGACCAGGCGCTCTACCGCGCCAAGCGCGCCGGACGCGATCGCCTGGACGTGGCCTGAACCCCTTCCACGTTCGCGAGGTAATCGTGCGAAAGCCCTTCAAGCTCCTCCCCTGGCTGCTCTGCGGCCTGCTTCTGGCCGGCTGCTCCAGCGGTCCGCGCATCAATGACGACTACACCGCCCGCGATCAGGACAGCCGGGTGCAGTACATCGTGCTGCACTACACCGCGGCCGGCTCCCAGCAATCGCTCAAGCTGCTGACCCAGGCCGGTGTCAGCGCCCACTACCTGATCGACACCGATGGCACTGTCTATCGCCTGGTGGACGAGAATCGCCGCGCCTGGCACGCCGGCGTGAGCGAATGGGAAGGCCGCACCTGGCTCAACTCCACCTCCATCGGCATCGAGATGGTCAACCTGGGCTTTCGCGACACCCCGGCCGGGCGCCAGTGGTATCCCTTCAGCGAGGCCCAGATCAAGGCGCTGATTCCGCTGCTCAAGGACATCGAGCAGCGCCACGGCCTGGATCGCCGCGCCATCGTCGGCCACAGCGACATCGCGCCGGGGCGCAAGCAGGACCCGGGGCCGCTGTTTCCCTGGGCACGTCTGGCCGCAGCAGGCTTGATCAACTGGCCGGATCCGGCGGTGGTCGCCCAGCGCCAGGCCAGCCTGGGCGGCGTGCTGCCGCCGCCGGCCTGGTTCCAGGATCAGCTGGCGCGGATCGGTTATGCGGTACCGCGCACCGGCGTGCTCGATGCGGCCACCCGCGACGTCATAGGCGCCTTCCAGATGAAGTACCGGCCTGGCCGTTTCGACGGCCAGCCGGACCTGCAGACGGCGGCGCTGCTGCTCAGCCTGCCCAGCGGTCGCTAGGCGGCCGGAGGCGGCTTACAGCCGCACGCTGGCGAAGGTGGATTCGCCCTGGGCCTGGCTCAGGGCCGCCAGCGCGGACGAGGCCGGCATCAGCGACAGCTCCTGGGACAGCGGCATCAGCGCGATGGGCTGCTGGATGGTCGGACCCTGGCGCTCGTCGCGCGGCGGGATGCCGAAGTATTCGCGGTAGCACTTGGAGAAGTGCGGGGTGGAGACGAAGCCGCACACCGAGGCCACCTCGATGATCGACAGGGTGGTCTGCTTGAGCAGCTGCCGGGCACGGATCAGCCGCAGCTTGAGGTAGTAGCGCGACGGCGAGCAATGCAGGTACTTCTGGAACAGGCGCTCCAGCTGGCGCCGGGACACGTCCACATAGACCGCCAGTTCGTCGAGGTCGATGGGCTCTTCGAGGTTGGCCTCCATCAGCGCCACGATTTCCTGCAGCTTGGGCTGGTTGGTGCCCAGCATGTGCTTGAGGGGGACGCGCTGATGATCCTGCTCGTTGCGGATGCGTTCGTAGATGAACATTTCCGAGATCGCCGCCGACAGCTCGCGGCCATGCTCGCGACCGATCAGGTGCAGCATCATGTCCATCGGCGCGGTACCGCCCGAAGCGGTGCAGCGATTGCGGTCGATGGTGAACAGCCGGGTGCTGAGCACCACGCGCGGATAGGCTTCCTGCAGGGCCGCCAGGGTTTCCCAGTGCACGCTGCAGTCGTAGCCGTCGAGCAGGCCGGCCCGGGCCAGGGCCCAGCTGCCGGTACAGACCGCGCCCAGCTTGCGGCCCTGGCGCGCCTGGCTCTGCAGCCAGGTGCAATGCTCGCGGGACACGCTGCGCTGGATGCCCACGCCGCCACAGACGATCACCATGTCCATCACCGGGGCGGCGCTCACGGCGCTGTCCGGGGTGATCTGCAGGCCATCGCTGGCGCGCACCGGACGGCCGTCCAGGCTCAGGGTGCACCAGCGATAGAGTTCCCGCCCCGACAGTTGGTTGGCCATGCGCAGCGGCTCCACCACCGACGCCAGGGAGATGAGCGTGAAATTGTCCAGCAGCAGAAAGCCGATGGACTGGATCGCACGGGCCTGTGACGAGGTGGGAATGGGCGACATGGTTTGAATCTCCTTCACGCAGGCTGGGGCCCTTGGCTGGGCTCTAATGAGGTGCGGCGGACAACGATGGGCGAAAGATGTGTCGCGGACGCATAAGTCATGTCGCAATTCCCATGCCGAAAATGGGTGAACCCCGACACGGGCAAGCTGTCTGGGGCGAATAACCCATTCAGCAGCGCTCAATGGCGTTGATTAGCTAGGGTTTTTATTTGCGACCTTTCAGGTCCGAGACCGACCTTTTGCCGATGGCACTTCGCCAGATGTATTCCATCGGTAACACCGGGACGTAACCGACGCGCGCCAAAATGTGGCATGGCGACTCAGTGGGCACGGTTGTAGGTCAGGCCTTTCAACCGTCTGTCGCCCTTCTCGCTACTTGTGGCGAAAAGCCACCAAGGCGCGGGCCAGACGGACCGGTACGTGCAGTGGCCCGGGCCCTTCCCTTCGCGAACCCTGGAGTTCAGGATGAAAATCTTCCAAGCGCTGTGGTTGTCCGGTCTGCTGCTGAGTTCGACCGCGCAGGCGGGCGAGGCCGAGAGCTGTCAGCAGGTGCGCCTGGCCGATGTCGGCTGGTCGGATCTCAATATCACCAATGCCACGGCCCGCTATCTGCTCAGCGCCCTCGGTTACGAGACCGAGGTGCTGCGCCTGTCCCTGCCGCAGACCTACGACGCCCTGGCTGCGGGCGAGGCCGATGTCTTTCTCGGCAACTGGATGCCGGCGCAGGCCAAGCTCAGCCAGCCACTGGTCGATGCGGGGGCGGTAGAACGCCTGCACGCCAACCTGCAAGGCGCCCGCTACACCCTGGCGGTGCCCCAGTACGTCTATGACGCCGGGGTGAAGAACGTCGCCGACATCGCCCGCTTCGCCGAGCGTTTCGATCACACCCTCTACGGCATCGAGCCCGGCAACGACGGCAACGCCCTGGTCAAGAAGATGATCGCCAGCAATGCGTTCGGCCTGGGCGGCTTCAGACTCGATGAATCCAGCGAGCAGGGCATGCTGACCCAGGTGCGGATGAAGGAGCTGCTGGACCACCAGTGGATCGTCTTTCTCGGCTGGGAACCCCATCCGATGAACGTCCGGCACAAGCTGGCCTACCTCGACGGCGGCGATGACTACTTCGGGCCGAACCAGGGCGGGGCGACGGTCTACACGGTGGTGCGCAAGGGCTATGCCCAGCAGTGTCCCAACGTGGCCCGGCTGCTGGGCAACCTGGAATTTTCCCTGGACATGGAAAACCAGCTGATGGATCGGGTGCTCAACGAAAAGGACAATCCGCGCCGCGCCATACGCAACTGGCTCAAGCGCAATCCCGAACGGCTCGATGCCTGGCTCAAGGGTGTCGCCACCCGTAGCGGCGCGCCGGGCAACGCCGCGGTGAAGGCCAGTCTGGCCAACTGATTCGCGAGCGCTCCAGCCGTCGCCGACACCTCTGGGCAGCGGGCCGCCACGGCGAAGGGCACTGCCAGCCGTCTCTTTCGCTCGGCCGCCGCGCGCCGGACCCGGACGCGCCTGGGGCTCACGCTGGATACGACATTTCCGCTTCTGGTTACGACGCCGCGTACACTGGTAGCGACGCAGGCGGTAGGCGAGCCTGGGGGGATGGGTTACAGATAAATACACGTGGGGCGCACCGAAAGGTACCCCGCCAAACGCAAGGAGATGTGTCCATGAAAGGTTGTTCCCGTTGGCTCTTGAGTGCCGCCCTGCTGGCGCCACTCGCTGTTCAGGCGGCCGAGCCGGCTTCCTGTGCCAAGGTGCGCTTTGCTGACGTCGGCTGGACCGACATCACCGTGACCACGGCCGTGACCAGCGAGGTGCTGCACGCCCTCGGCTACCAGACCACGACCAACATGATCTCCGTACCGGTGACCTACAAGTCCCTGCAGAACAAGGATATCGACGTCTTCCTCGGCAACTGGATGCCGAGCATGGCGGCGGACATCAAGCCCTATGCCGACAACGGCAGCGTCGAGACCGTGCGCGCCAACCTGGAGGGTGCCAAATACACCCTGGCCGTGCCGCAGTACGTCTACGACGCCGGGGTCAAGAGCTTCGCCGACATCGCCAAGAACGCCGACAAGTTCGACGGCAAGATCTACGGCATCGAGCCGGGCAACGACGGCAATCGCCTGATCCAGGGCATGATCGACAAGAACACCTTCGACCTCGGCAAGTTCAAGCTGGTGGAGTCCAGCGAGGCCGGGATGCTGTCGCAGATCCAGCGCGCCGAGCGGCGCCAGCAGTGGGTGGTCTTCCTCGGCTGGGAACCCCATCCGATGAACACCCGCTTCAAGATGGCCTATCTCCAGGGCGGCGACGACGTCTTCGGTCCCAACTATGGCGGCGCCACCATCTACACCAACGTCCGCAAGGGCTACGTCCAGGAATGCCCCAACGTGGGCAAGCTGCTGACCAACCTGTCCTTCACCCTGGACATGGAAAACCAGCTGATGGACAAGGTCCTCAACGAAAAACAAGCCGCGAGCGCCGCCGCCAAGGCCTGGCTCAAGGCGCATCCGCAGGTGCTCGACCAGTGGCTGGCCGGCGTGACCACCCGCGATGGCAAGCCTGCGCTGGAGGCGGCGAAGACCGCCCTGGCCCCCTGAGCGAACACTAACATTCGACTGTCCCGCGCCAGTTCGGGCGGGTACTGCCACAGCCGAAGCACGAATCCGCGGTTCTCGTGCTTCGATCTGTCCACCCCTACCTGACGGGCACCGTTATGTTAATCACCGACCACAAGCTCCCTCTCGGCCAGCAGATCGCCGACTTCATCGACTGGCTGACGCTGCATGGCGCCAGCGTCTTCGACAAGATCTCCGATGTGCTGTCCGGCCTCATCCACGGCCTCACCGCCGGCCTGATGTGGTTCAACCCGCTGGCCTTCATTGCCCTGGTCGCGGTAGGGGTCTATCTGCTGCAACGCAGCATCGGCCTGGTGATCTTCGCCCTCATCTCCCTGCTGCTGATCCTCAACCTGGGGTACTGGCAGGAAACCATGGAAACCCTGGCCCAGGTGGTCTTCGCTACCCTGGTGTGCATCGCCGTGGGCGTGCCGCTGGGCATCATCGCCGCGCACAAGCCCTGGTTCTACACCGGCCTGCGCCCGGTCTTGGACCTGATGCAGACGGTCCCCACCTTCGTCTATCTGATTCCGACCCTGACGCTGTTCGGCCTGGGCGTGGTACCCGGGCTGATTTCCACGGTGGTCTTCGCCGTGGCCGCGCCGATCCGCCTGACCTGCCTGGGCATCCAGGACGTTCCCGCCGAGCTGATGGACGCCGGCAAGGCCTTCGGCTGTTCGCGCTGGCAGCTGCTGACCCGCATCGAGCTGCCCCACGCCATGCCCAGCATCGGCGCCGGCATCACCCAGTGCATCATGCTGTCGCTGTCCATGGTGGTGATCGCCGCCCTGGTGGGTGCCGACGGCCTCGGCAAGCCGGTGGTGAACGCCCTCAACACCGCGGACATCGCCCTGGGCTTCGAAGCCGGCCTGTCCATCGTCCTGATCGCCATCCTGCTCGACCGGGTGTGCAAGCAACCCGCCCCTCGCGAGGTTAAATAAGTCATGACCGCCATTCGTTTCGAACACGTCGACGTCATCTTCGGCAAGCAGAACAAGCGTGCCCTAGAGCTGCTCGACCAGGGTAAGGGTCGCAGCGAGATCCTCCAGGAAACCGGCCAGGTGCTGGGTGTCGAGGACGCCTGCCTGGAGGTCCAGAAGGGCGAGATCTGCGTGCTGATGGGCCTGTCCGGCTCGGGCAAGTCCAGCCTGCTGCGCTGCATCAACGGCCTCAACACCGTGAGCCGCGGCAAGCTGCTGATCGAGCACAAAGGCAGCGAAGTGGACATCGCCAACTGCTCGCCCACCGTGCTCAAGGACATGCGCACCACGCGCATCGCCATGGTGTTCCAGAAATTCGCCCTGATGCCCTGGCTGACCGTGGCCGAGAACGTCGGCTTCGGCCTGGAGATGCAGGGCCGCTCGGCCGCCGAGCGCAAGAAGCTGGTGGACGAGAAGCTGGAGCTGGTCGGCCTGACCCAGTGGCGCAACAAGAAACCCGACTCCCTCTCCGGCGGCATGCAGCAGCGCGTCGGCCTGGCCCGCGCCCTGGCCATGGATGCCGACATCCTGCTGATGGACGAACCCTTCTCCGCCCTCGATCCGCTGATCCGCCAGCAACTGCAGGACGAACTGCTGCAGCTGCAGGCCAAGGTCAACAAGACCATCGTCTTCGTCAGCCACGACCTCGACGAAGCCCTCAAGATCGGCACTAACATCGCCATCATGAAGGACGGTCGCATCATCCAGCACGGCCGCCCCGAGGACATCGTGCTCAATCCGGCGGACGAATACGTGCGTACCTTCGTCGCCCACACCAATCCGCTCAACGTGCTCAGCGGCTACAGCCTGATGCGCGGCCTGGACAAGTGCGGTCGCGAGGGCAACGAGATCTGCCTGGAACGCAGCCATGACATCTGGCTGGCGCTGGACAACCAGACGGTCAAGGCCTTGCGTCGCGGCGGCGAGAGCCTGGCCCTGCAACGCTGGACCCCGGGTATGCCGGTCACCAGCCTGCAGCGCCAGCCGACCCTGGCGCCGGCCGACATCCGCATGCGCGACGCCCTGGAGATCCGCTACCACACCGGGCACAAGCTGGTGCTGGAGACCGACGGCCGCGCCGTAGGCATCCTCGGTGACAAGGAGCTCTACCACGCCCTGCTGGGCAAGAATCTGGAAAAGGCCGGCGAAGACGTCGCCCCGCCCGCGGTCCGCTCGACCCTGTCCCAGGCGGGCTGACCGCCTGGCCCGGCCCCCCCCCCCCGCCCCCCGCGGCGGGGGGGCCCGGGGGGGGGGGGGGCCGGGAGTGCGCGCGGGT
>NZ_JASCON010000127.1:0-9302 GCF_029959585.1 Pseudomonas sp. PS02302 | reverse complement strand
CCGCCCCCCCGCCGCCCCCACCCCCGGCCCGCGCCGCCCCCCGGGCCGGCGCGCCCCGGGGGGCGCGGGTCTGGTGATCTTCGAGGCCACCGCCGTCACCCCCGACGGACGCATCACGCCCCAGGATCTGGGCCTGTGGAAGGACGAGCAGATCGAGCCGCTGCGTCGCATCACCCAGTTCATCGAGGGCCAGGGCAGTGTCGCCGGCATCCAGCTGGCCCATGCCGGCCGCAAGGCCAGCACCTGGCAACCCTGGCTCGGCAAGCACGGCAGCGTGCCCATCGCCGAAGGCGGCTGGGTGCCGGTGGCGCCCTCGGCCATCGCCTTCGATCCCCAGCACACCCGGCCCACGGCGGTGGATCGCGACGACATCGCCAGCATCCGCCGGGCTTTCGTGGACACCGCCGAGCGGGCCCTGGCGGCCGGCTTCAAGGTGGCCGAGATCCATGCCGCCCACGGCTATCTGCTGCACCAGTTCCTCTCGCCGCTCTCCAACCGCCGAGAGGACGACTACGGTGGCAATTTCGAGAATCGCATCCGCCTGTTGCTGGAAGTGACCGCCGACGTGCGGGCGGTCTGGCCGGAAGAGTTGCCGCTGTTCGTGCGGGTCTCGGCCACCGACTGGGTGGAGGACGGCTGGGACGTCGACGAGACGATCGAACTGGCACGCCGGTTGAAGACCCTGGGCGTCGACCTGATCGACGTCTCCTCCGGCGGTACCGCGGCTCAGGCCGACATTCCCACCGGGCCCGGCTACCAGACCCAGTTCGCCGAGCGGGTGCGCAAGGAGGCCGGGATTCCCAGTGGCGCGGTGGGCATGATCACCGACGCTGCCCAGGCCGAGCACGTGCTGCGCACCGGTCAGGCCGACCTGGTGCTGCTGGCCCGCGAACTGCTGCGCGATCCCTACTGGCCGCTGAATGCCGCCGAGGCCCTGCGCGAAAAGGTCTCCTGGCCGCCGCAGTACGTGCGCGCCGCGCACCGGGATACGCCGCTGCGCAAGCCGTTCGGGGTGGAGTGAGACGAACGCGCCGGGACTTTCCGTTGGAGAGCCCGGTGCCGCCTGCGCTCACTGGCGGTAGATCCATTCCAGGCCCGGATATTCGGCGAAGGCTCGGGGCAGCAGGTAGTCGCCATGAAAGAGCGGCAGGTCGAGGCGAGTCCAGACCGGCGCGAAGGCAGGTGCATGACGTCCGATCGCCTCCGCCAGCAGGCTGGTGCAATAGCGGTGGGGCAGGTCGCGAGCGTCCAACAGGAAGGGCTTGCCTAATTGGGTGCGCAGGTCCTGAGCGATCTGCGCCCTCAGCGCTGCATCCAGAAAGCCCGGACGGGCGATGGCGAAATGCTGTGCCCTGGGCGGGTGGAGAAAGTCTGCCAGGGTGCTGAGCAGTACCTGATCGGGGTGCTGTGGATCATCGTCCGTCGTGGCATGGACAATCAGCACCCTGGGTTCCGTCGCTACCACCATGCCGACATGCGAATAGGCACCGCCGCTGGCCTCGCGGATCAGCGCGCTATCCATGGAGGTGCCCAGCCGAAACAGCCAGTCTCCTACCGCCAGCCCTGGCAGGCTGGCGGGATCGAGCGGCGGGTAGATGATAGGTGCTGGCCGTTGCACGACGAGCGTAAGCAGCAGGACTCCCCACGCCAGCAGGCGCACGGCGAAACACCCGGCCGTTATTCGTCGATCAGAGTCTTACCTTCCAGCCGCTCTCAACCTTCACCAGTCGCAGTTGCTCCTGGCGTTTCGGTGCATCAGCGTTCTTGAAGGTGACCGTGGCCGAGGTAGTGGCTGCGGTCTTGTCCGAGTTGTATTCCGCCTTGGCGACCTCGATGGACGCCAATCCGCCGAGACTTGCAGTCTTGCGCGCGTTTTCCGCGAGTCGGCCCTTCAACTTGCCACGAACCATGTCTTCCATGCCGGGCTGAGCGTTCTTGGGAATCTCGATGAGCTTGAAGGCCTGGTCTGGCTCGTTCTTGTAGACGGCTTCAAGAAAGCTGTGACTGACGTCTTCGGGGGTGTCGCTACCCGAACAGGCAGCGAGCATCAGGATGGCGGCGAGCAGGAGGAACAGGTGCTTGAGCGACGGCATGCGACGATCCTTGTCTGGAGTGAGTCCTCAGTCTAGGAGGGATCCGGCCAGTTGTCAGTCTGCTGTCGCCGCGGGTGTAAGCCACTCGGGCTGCTGCGCCGACGCCTGGCGGAAAGGCACCGGCAGGCCCTGCCCAGCCTAGGGTTTGGCCGGGCGCAGCATCGCCTCCAAGGCGTCACTGTCGTAGTAGTCGCCCAGGTACCAGATGCGCCCGTCGCGGATCTTCATGATGCTGGCGCCACGGATCTTCACCGGCTGCTTGCCGGTGGCGGTGACGCGGTTGCCGGTCAGTTCCCATTCGAAGGCGATGCTGCGCGGGCCGATGACCGGCTTGTGCACCATCTTCACCTGCAGATCGGGCACGGCCTTGAGGGTGACCTTGACGATCCGGTCGCGGGCCTGGGTGCGGCTGGTCTCGGTGGTGGCGGCGCCACTGTCGAAATACTGCACCTTGGGATCGAGCAGGGCGCTGGCGGCCTCGGCATCGTGATCGTTCCAGGCATCGAGGTAGCGATTGGCGATGACGCGTGCGTCCTCGGCGGCGGCCTGAACCTGGCCGGCGGTGAGGGCGAGCGAAAGCGCGAACAGCACAGCCAGACGCGAGCGCATGGGGTGTCTCCGGCAACTGCAAAGGAAGGCGCAAGAGTAGCGCCGTGGGCGGCCCGCGGTCAGCAATATTTTGTATCGACCGGCTGGTCGCCACGGCGACCCCGGCAACATCCGGTAAGCAGGTGGCGGGAGCGAGACGGCGTGGCCAGTGGTCCTAAAGGGCTGAATCCCGACTCTGTGGAGGTCATCCATGAACACCCGCGGTTTGCTTGATCAATTGCTCAAGGCGGGCCAGCAGGCGCTGGCCAAGAAGACCGGTCACTCGGCCCCCCGACCCGGTACCGCGTCCACCGGCAAGGATCCCCTGGGCGGTCTGCTCTCCGGACTGGGCAACAGCGGCCTGGCGGCCGGGGCCCTGACCGCGCTGCTGGGCAGCAAGCGCGGTCGCGCCATGGGTGGCAAGGCGGTCGGCTATGGCGGTCTGGCGGCGCTCGGCATGGTGGCCTACAAGGCCTATCAGTCCTGGCAGGCCAATCAGGCCCAGGGGACGGCGGCCGTCGAGCCGCGTACCGTGGATCGGGTACCGGAGCACGAAGCCGAGGCCCATGGCCGGGCGGTGCTGATCGCCCTGATCGCGGCCGCCAAGGCCGATGGTCACGTCGATGACCAGGAGCGCCAGGCCATCGAGGCGGAGATGGCCAAGCTGGACAACGATCCCGAGTTGCGCAGCTGGCTGCAGCGCGAACTGGAGCAGCCGCTGGATCCGGCCAAGGTCGCCGCCGCCGCGGAAACGCCCGAGATGGCCGCCGAGATGTACCTGGCCAGCCTGATGCTGATCGACGATCAGCAGTACATGGAAAAGGCCTACCTGGACGAGCTGGCGCGCCAGCTGCGCCTGGAGCCTGGCCTGCGCGCCGAGCTGGAACGCGAGGCCGCGGCGGTCTGACGGCTAGGCGAGCGGGCGTTCCTCGCCCAGCAGGACGCTCCGCTCCGCCGCACAGAGCTGCAGCAGGAAATCCCAGACCACGCGCAAACGCGCGGAGCGGTGCAACTCCCGGTGGGTCGAGATCCAGTACTCGCGGGTGAAGGACCGCTCCGGGAGCACGCCCTCCAAGGGGGTGTTCTGGCCCACCAGATAGCATGGCAGCACCGCGATGCCGATGCCGGCGCAGGCCGCTTCGCGCTGGGCGATGACGCTGGTGCTGCGAAAGACGATGCGTGGCTCGGGGCAGAGGCCCTGGATGAATTGCAGTTCGCGGGTGTACAGCAGGTCATCGACATAGCCGATGAAGGTCTGCTCGCCGAGATCGGCGTGGGCGTCCAGCGCGGGTGCCCGATCCAGATAGGCGCGACTGGCATAGAATTTCAGGCGATAGGGCGTCAGCCGCCGGCCGATCAGGCCTTCGGCGGTGGGTCTTTCCAGGGTGATGGCGATGTCCGCCTCGCGGTTGGTGACGCTGACGAAGCGCGGCACCGACACCAGCTCCACTTCCAGTCCGGGATAGTCGCGCAGCAGCGCCCCCAGGCGCTGGGCGAGAAAGCCGGTGCCCAGGCCCTCGGTCACTCCGACCCGCACCTGGCCCAGCGGATTGAGGCGCTGGGTTACCGCCTCCTGGGCCAGCAGCGCGGCTTCTTCCATCGCCTGGGCATGGGCGAGCAGCGCCTGACCGGCCGGTGTGAGCTGATAGCCGCTGGCCTGTTGCACCAGCAGCTGGCTGCCCAGGGCGCGTTCCAGGGCCTCCAGGTGGCGGGCGACGGTCGCATGACTGACGCCCAGACTGCGGGCGGCGGTGAGCAGGCGACCATGGCGCTGGACCTCCAGAAAAACCCGCAGATCGTTCCAGTCGAACATCCCTTTTCCTCGTCTAGGCCGGTGTGCCCGGTTGCTTGCTGGGCATTGTTCAGAAATGCACAGCCGTTGCCCGTTTTCTGCGACTGTTGTTCGCGGATGACGACACTAGGATAGGGACCACAACAACAAAAAAGCGAGGGAACGTCATGCCCGGTCCTGCTGCGGAATATGACTTCATCATCGTCGGCGCCGGTCCGGCCGGCTGCCTGCTGGCCAATCGGCTGTCCGCCGATCCGGCCCATCGCGTGCTGCTGCTGGAAGCCGGCGGCCGTGACAACCATCCCTGGATCCACATCCCCGTTGGCTATCTGTTCTGCATCGGCAATCCGCGCACCGACTGGTGCTTCAAGACCGAGGTGGAAGCGGGCCTGGGTGGCCGCGCGCTCAACTATCCTCGCGGGCGGGTGCTGGGCGGCTGCTCCTCCATCAACGGCATGATCTACATGCGCGGCCAGGCCCGCGACTATGACGGCTGGGCCGCCGCCGGCAATCCCGGCTGGGGCTGGCAGGACGTGCTGCCACTGTTCAAGCGCATGGAAGATCATTGCGATGGCGCCTCGGCCTTTCATGGTGCCGGAGGCGAATGGCGCGTCGAGCGGCAGCGCCTGCACTGGACGCTGCTCGACGCCTTTCGCAGCGCCGCGGGCGAAACCGGCATTGCGCCGGTGGAAGACTTCAACACCGGTGACAACGAAGGCTGCGGCTACTTCCAGGTCAATCAGCGCAATGGCGTGCGCTGGAATGCCGCCAAGGCCTTTCTCAAGCCCATCCGCCAGCGCGCCAATCTGCAGGTGCTGACCGGTGTGCAGGTGGAGCGGGTGCTGCTGGAGGAGGGCAGGGCACGGGCGGTGCTGGCGCGGCTGCCGGGCCAGGCCGAGCCCCAGCGCCTGGTGGCGCGGCGGGAGATCGTGCTCTGCGCCGGGGCCATCGGCTCGCCGACCCTGTTGCAGCGCTCCGGCATCGGTCCGCGCGGTCTGCTCGAAGGCCTGGGTATCGGTGTCCGGCACCGGCTGGAAGGGGTAGGCGGCAATCTGCAGGACCACCTGCAACTGCGCCTGATCTATCGGGTGCACGGCGTGCCCACCCTCAACGCCCTGGCCGGCAGTCTCTGGGGCAAGCTGGGCATGGGCCTGGAATACCTCTGGAAGCGCAGTGGTCCCCTGGCCATGGCGCCGAGTCAGCTGGGCGCCTTCGCCCGCTCCGATCCGGCGCAGCCCTCGGCCAATCTGCAATACCACGTGCAGCCGCTGTCGCTGGAGCGCTTCGGCGAGCCGCTGCACGGCTTTCCCGCCTTTACCGCCTCGGTGTGCAACCTGCGCCCGGCCAGCCGCGGCCAGGTGACCATCCGCAGCGCCGACCCGCTGGCCGCGCCGCTGATCCAGCCGCGCTATCTCAGCGCGCCGGAAGACCTCAGGGTAGCCGCCGATGCCATCCGCCTGACCCGTCGCCTCGTCGCCGCCCCGGCCCTGGCCGCCTATCGGCCCGAGGAATACCTGCCGGGACCGGCCTACCAGAGCGAAGCGGAGTTGCAGCAGGCCGCAGGGGCCATAGGCACCACCATCTTCCATCCGTCCGGCACCTGCCGCATGGGCCAGGACGCCGACGCCGTGGTCGATGCGCGCCTGCGGGTACAGGGCATCCCGGGGCTGCGGGTGGCCGACGCCTCCATCATGCCGACCCTGGTCTCGGGCAACAGCTGCTCGCCGACCCTGATGATCGCCGAGCAGGCGGCCACCTTCATGCTGGCCGAGGCCCGCGAACAGGGCCGCCACGAGTTGCCCGCCGCGGTCGCCAGGGCCAGCGCGGTCTCCGCTGCCTAGACGCGTCCATCCGGTTTCACCGACGGCGGGGCCTCCCGCCGTTTCCACCGTAGTAGCTGTCGCCCATAACAACAATCAGCCCGGCGATCCCGGGTCAGGAGAACGTGCGATGTCCGACTATGCCCAACCCCGGGTACAACCCAGCGCGGCCAGCAGTCGCCGCGAAGAGCGCAAGGTGATCTTCGCCTCGTCCCTGGGGACCGTCTTCGAGTGGTATGACTTCTTTCTCTATGGCGCCCTGGCGGCGGTGATCAGCAAGCAGTTCTTTGCCGGCGTCAATGACACCACCGCCTTCATCTTCGCCCTGCTGGCCTTTGCCGCCGGCTTCGTGGTGCGACCCTTCGGCGCCCTGCTGTTCGGACGCCTGGGCGATCTGGTCGGCCGCAAGTACACCTTTCTCGCCACCATCATCCTCATGGGCATCGCCACCTTCGGCGTCGGCCTGCTGCCCACCTACGCCAGCATCGGCGTGGCCGCGCCCATCATCCTGGTGTTGCTGCGGCTGCTGCAGGGCCTGGCCCTGGGCGGGGAATACGGCGGAGCCGCCACCTACATCGCCGAGCATGCACCGCCCGGCAAGCGCGGCGCCCACACCAGCTGGCTGCAATCCACCGCGACCCTGGGGCTGTTGCTGTCGCTGGTGGTGATCCTGGTCTGCCGCTACCTGACCGGCGACCAGTTCGAGGTCTGGGGCTGGCGCCTGCCGTTCCTGCTGTCGATCTTCCTGCTGGCCATCTCCACCTGGATCCGCATGTCCATGCACGAATCGCCGGCCTTCCTGCGCATGAAAGCCGAAGGCAAGCAGAGCAAGGCACCGATCCGCGATTCCTTCACCAACTGGAGCAATCTCAAGGTGGTGCTGATCGCGCTGTTCAGCATCAACGGCGGCCAGGCGGTGACCTTCTACCTGTCGCAGTTCTATGTGATGTTCTTTCTCACCCAGACCCTCAAGCTCGACCCGGTGCTGGCCAACAACCTGCTGATCATCAGTGTGATCCTGGGCGCCCCCTTCTTCGTCATCGCCGGCTGGCTGTCGGACAAGGTCGGGCGCAAGCCGATCCTGATGCTGGGGCTGCTGCTGGCCACGGTGCTCTACTTCCCGCTGTTCAAGGCCCTGACCCACTACGCCAATCCGCAGATCTACCAGGCCAGCCAGCAGGCGCCCATCGTGGTGACCGCCGACCCGGCCACCTGCACCTTCCAGTTCGACCCGGTGGGCAAGGCGCGCTTCGACAGCCCCTGCGATAAGGTCAAGACGCTGCTGGCCAAGAGCGGGCTGCCCTACCGCAGCGTGGCGGCGGCACCGGGGGACGCGGTGCAGGTCAACGTCGGTGACAAGGTCATCGCCGGCTTCGACGAACCGGCCCTGCGCGCGGCGGTGCAGGCCGCCGGCTATCCGGCCAAGGCCGATGCGGCCCAGGTCAACAAGCCGATGGTGGTGGCGGTGATCTTCGCCCTGATCCTGATCGCCACCCTCTGCTACGGACCCCTGGCGGCGCTGATGGTGGAGCTGTTCCCCACGCGCATCCGCTACACCTCCATGTCGCTGCCGTACCACATCGGCAACGGCTGGTTCGGCGGCTTCCTGCCGACGGTGTCCTTTGCCCTGGTGGTCTATACCGGCGACATCTTCTACGGCCTCTGGTACCCGGTGCTGGTGACCGGAGTCAGCCTGGTGGTGGGGCTGCTGTGCCTGCCGGAAACCCGCCACCGCGATCTCGACGCCGATTGAGGCCAGTGCGGGCGGCGCACCCCGCCGACCGCTGAGTTTCGCCGCCGATTGGGTTATACTCGCGAGCTTTTCCACAGCTTTTCTCGCGAGTGTTTCCCCCATGGAAATCAACCCGATCGTCACCAGCATCAAGGACCTCTCCAGCCGCACCGAGACCATTCGGGGGTATCTTTGACTACGATCTGAAGAAGGATCGTCTGGTCGAAGTCGAGCGCGAGCTCGAAGACCCCGCCGTCTGGAACAAGCCGGAGTACGCCCAGAATCTTGGCCGCGAGCGCGCCCTGCTGGCCCAGGTGGTCGGCACCCTGGACGAGCTGAACGGCGGTCTGGCCGATGCCACCGACCTGCTGGAAATGGCCGCCGAAGAGGAAGACCAGAGCGCGGTCGATGACGTGGCGGCCGAGGTGGGGCGCCTGCGCGGCATCCTCGAGAAGCTGGAATTCCGCCGCATGTTCAGCGGCGAGATGGACCCCAACAACTGCTACCTGGACATCCAGGCCGGCTCCGGCGGCACCGAGGCCCAGGACTGGGCCAACATGCTGCTGCGCATGTACCTGCGCTGGGCCGACCAGCATGGCTTCAGCGCCGAGATCGTCGAGCTGTCGGAAGGCGAGGTCGCCGGCATCAAGGGCGCCACCGTGCACATCAAGGGCGAATACGCCTTCGGCTGGCTGCGCACCGAGATCGGCGTGCACCGCCTGGTGCGCAAGAGTCCCTTCGACTCGGGCAACCGTCGCCACACCTCGTTCACCGCAGTGTTCGTCTCGCCCGAGATCGATGACAACATCGACATCGAGATCAATCCTTCGGATCTGCGCGTCGACACCTACCGCTCCTCGGGCGCCGGCGGTCAGCACGTGAACACCACCGACTCCGCGGTGCGGATCACCCACGTGCCCACCAACACCGTGGTGGCCTGCCAGAACGAACGCTCCCAGCATGCCAACCGGGACACCGCCATGAAGATGCTGCGGGCCAAGTTGTACGAGCTGGAGATGCAGAAGCGCAACGCCGCGTCCCAGGCCCTGGAGGATTCCAAGTCCGATATCGGCTGGGGCCACCAGATCCGCTCCTATGTCCTCGACGCCTCGCGGATCAAGGATCTGCGCACCGGCGTGGAACGCAGCGACTGCGACAAGGTGCTCGACGGCGATCTGGACGAATACCTCGAAGCCAGCCTCAAGCAGGGCGTTTAATCCATCATTTCCTGTAGGAGCGGCCCATGGCCGCGATAGAGCTCTATCGCGGCCATGGGC
>NZ_JASCON010000126.1:0-9629 GCF_029959585.1 Pseudomonas sp. PS02302 | reverse complement strand
GTGCCTGCTAGGCAGGTGCTGCTTTAAGTCTGCATAGAGCACAGACAGCCCGGCTACGCCGAACTGTCGTGTTGGAAGCGCGGCACAGAATCATCGTAGGTTGGCGCTGAGCGCAGCGAAGCCCAACGGTAAGGCCTGCTGCAGGGATCAAGCGAACGGCGGTGGGGCGGTGAGGGGCAGGGGTTGGGGTATGGAGATTGGGCTTCGCTGTGCTCAGCCCAATCTACCGCAGCACCTAAGGCGGCGTTACGCGAGCAAGAAAAAGCCCGGCATGCGCCGGGCTTTTTGCGTTCTGGAGAGGGTTCAAGCGGGTTCGGGCAGGGCCAGGTCGCGTTTGGCGATGTATTTCCAGTCGGCTTCGTCGATGTAGATGCCGCCAGGGCCGCTGCCGCCTTCGAGGTCGATGGCGACCTGGGCGCTGACCTGGGGCTTGACGCTGGCCAGGATGGGTACGAAGCCCAGTTGCTGACTGGTTTCGATCAGCGCCTGCTGGTTGCGTTCGTCGATGTCGGCGGCTTCGTCCAGGTAGTAGGGCAGGCGGATCTTGGCGGCCTGCTCCCGGTCCATCAGGTGCAGCAACAGGTACATGTTGGTGAGCGCCTTGATGGTCATGGTGGTGCCGTTGGAGGCGGCGCCGTCGATGTCGGTGTGCAGAATCGGCTGGCCGCCCTGCTTGGTGATCTCGAAGGCCAGTTCGAAGAGGTCCTTGAGGCCGAGCTGATTGCCGTTGGCGGCCACCAGGCGTGCCAGGTATTCCTTGGCGTCTTCGTTCTTCTGGTCCTGGCTGCTGTCCTGGGTGAGATCGAAGACCGAGAGGGTCTCGCCTTCCTCGTACTGACCCGCGCTGTGGATAATCTGGTCGATGTGCTTGAGCGCTTCCTTATTGGGCGCCAGGACGATGCGGAAGCTCTCCAGGTTGGAGACCTGCTTGCGATTGATCTCGCGGTTGAACAGCTGCAGCTGGTGTTCGAGGTTGTCGTAGTCGCTGCGGATGTTTCTCAGCGTCCGGGCGATGTCGGTGACGGCGGCGCGGCGGGCCTTGGCCAGGGTCAGGGCTTCGTCCTGGCGATGAGCATAGGCATTCACCAGCAGTTGCAGGCGGCGCTCGGGATCTTCCTCGTTGTCGAACTTGGCGACGCCCTTGAGGCGGACCTGGGCATAGAGCGCCTCGATCTGGGTGTCGGCGCGCTGCAGGGCCTGCCAGCTGTCCTGGTAGTCGTTGAGCAGCGGCAGCAGGTTTTCCAGGGAATCGTCCACCGCTTCCATGAAAGGCGTGCCCTGGGGCAGGTCGGTGGGCAGCAGCTGCCGGCGGCGCAGGGCGTCGGCCAGGGTACGGTCCTTGGCTTCCAGGTCGGCCAGCTGGCGGCCGATCAGCTGCAGCCTGGCGGAGAGTTGCTGGACGCGCTCGGTGAAGGCATCGCCGGCGCGTCTCAGTTCGTCCTGGGCGGCTTCCAGCTGGGCAAGCTGTTCGAGCTTTTCGTTTTCCTCGGCACTTAGGGTCTGGCAGCGACGGAAGTCTTCCAGGGCCTTCTGGGCATCCAGCACCTGCTGGTAGAGCACCTCGGCCTGAGCCTTGCTGGCCTGGCGGTCGACGCTGACGCCCTGCTGGGCCTTGAGCTGCTTGAGCTCGCGCTCCAGACGGTCCTTCTGGTCACGTAGCGCGGCGCGATCGGCCAGGGCCTGCAGGGTGGGTGGCTCGATCCCCGAGAGGTCGAGGGACAGGCCCGGCAATTCGAGGCGATCACCCTGGAAACGCGCCAGGATGCCTTCGAAGGTCTTTACCCAACTGCCGTCTTCCGCCAGTTCGACACCTCTGGGGCCGAGCGGCAGGCTGAACAGCTGGCCGTTGAACAGTCGCATCAGGCGGTCGACGTCGGCCTGGCTGAATTCCTCGCGCAGGCGGGCATAGCTGTTGTTGTCGGCGTGGTCGAGTTGCTGGCGAATCCCCTTGAGGCGCTGTTCCAGTTCGCGGACGCGCTGGTCGAGGTCTTCGCTGCTGAACTGACTGGCCTGGGACAGGGCGCCGGCCAGTTCGTCGTGGGCGTCCTTGGCGGCCAGCAGCTGGGCTTCGAGGGGGGCGGTCGAATCCACCAGGGCGAAGCGGTGCTTGAGCTGGGCCAGCTCGGCGAGCCAGCGCTGCAGGCTGCTGATCTCGCGCTCGCGGCGCATCAGTTCGCTGGTGCCGTCGCGCTGGCTCTGCTGCAGGCCATCCTGTTCCTGGCGATAGTGCTCGGTCTGGGCCAGCAACTCGTCGCGGCGGTCGAGGGCATAGTGCTGCCAGCTGCCGAGCAGGCTGTCGAGCAGGGGCGAGAGGCGATGCAGCTTGCCCCTCAGGCGGTCGCGCTGCTCGACGCCATTGGCCAGGGCTTCCACCAGCGGGCCGGCGGCGACCAGCGACTGGTAGTCCTGCTCCATGCGGCGGACATCGCGGAAGGCTTCCTCGCAGGCGGCAATGTAGTCGACGCTGCCGGATCTCAGGCTGTGCTCGAAGGCGTCGAGAAACAGCTGCTTGAGCTTGGCCGCGGTGATCTCACGCATGTGCAGCAGGTTGATGAACAGGGCGCGGAAGGTCTTGAGACTCTGTTCGCTGGTGGATCGGAGTGGAATCAGCGTCAGGTCCAGGGGGATGCTGGTATGGCCGCCGACCAGCAGCCGGCGCAATTCGTCGGGCTTGACCTCATAGGCCTTATGGCCGGCGCGCTCCAGGCTGGCGAACAACTCGCGCTGACGCAGGCAGGCGCCGTCGCGCTGGTAGTGGGCCAGGTCCAGTTCGCCGGCATAGGCGAAGAACTGGTGACCGAAGCCACCGCCCGGGCCGCGACCGGCCACGCCGATGACGTGGGGGCCGTGGGCCAGACGCAGCTCGATGAGGATGTAGCTGGTGTCGGTGGCGAAGTAGAACTTGCGCGACTGCTCGTTGCTGTACTTGCCGAAGCTCATGTCGGAGAGCCGCGCCAGGATGGGGAATTGCAGGGCGTTGATCGAGGCGCTCTTGCCCAGGTTGTTGGCACCATAGACCGACAGCGGCTGTTCCAGCGGGAAGAGGCCGAGGCTGTAGCCGGCGGTGTTGAGCAGGGCGAAGCGGCTGATGCCGTAGCGGATCATAGGTCGAACTCCCGTTCTGCGGCGATGGCGCGGGCCAGGGCGGCCTCTTCGTCATCCTCGTCGGCGCCTGCCTGCTCGGTGCCGTCTTCGTCGCTGGCCAGGGTCGGCGTCGGCAGTGGCAGGTCGCTGGCATGCAGGCCGGCAGCCAGGTCGCGATCCTGTTGCACGGTCAGGCAGACATCAAGGAAGCGGTGCATGGGCGGCAGGAAACGGTAGGTGCCATTGCTGTCCAGGGCGAAGCCGAGCTGGGTCAGGCGGCGCAGGATCTTTTCCTCCAGCTCTTCCTGGGTGGTGACCTCGGCCTGCAGGAAGAGGTCGCGATACTTGTCCAGCAGCGCCGGCAGTTCGTGGCGACCCAGGGTACCGCCATCGAGCACGGCCAGCGGATCGCGACCCTGGTCGGCCAGGTGCTCGACCAGGATGAAGGTGAACAGCGCCAGGCGCTGGGCGGTCTTGTTGACCTGGGCGCCCATCTGCTCGGGCACGAAGTAGTAGAAGCCGCGCGGATCGCAGACCAGTTCGAAGCCGAGGGCGCGGAACAGCGCGCGGTACTGGTCCTGCTGCTGGCTGAGCTGGGCATAGCTCTCGGGCTCGCTGCGGGACAGGTGATAGCCCTTGAACAGCTCGCGGAAGATGGGCGCGAGCTGGGTCATTTCGTTGAGATCAAGTTGCATGGGCGTCGCTCGCGGGAGATCGGGCGGTCAGGGCGTAGGAGCACAGGCTGACGCGGTGTTCGAGGGTGTCGTAGTGGCGGCGGTCCAGGCGCTGGCGCTGGAAGCGCGCATCGCGGGACAGGCGCGAGAACCAGTAGAGCAGCTCGTCGGTGTCGCCGGCCGGTTCCTGCTCCAGCAGCCAGGCCATGAGGTCGGGCAGCGGCAGGGCGTCCTGGCAGAGATCGAGCATCTCGCGGGCGGTGCGGGGCGCCGCCGGGCGCTCGCTGTCGCGCGGCCGACTGGCCTGGCTGGGAAAGCGCGCCGGCTTGGGCTCGAAGCGGGCCAGGGCGTAGACATAGCTTTCCACCTGGGCGGTGGTGCCGAGAAAGACACTCTGCGGCCGGCTGAACAGCGGCAGGGCGGCCTGGGGGACGGCGTCGAGGCCCTTGCGGCGGATGGTGGCCAGGGCCAGGGCGGCGCCCCGGGTCACGGCATTGTGCCGGCGCGCTTCCTCGCGCAGCGGCAGCAGCAATTCGCGGGCACGGCGCAAGGCCAGCTGGGCGGCATTGTGCATCTCCAGGATGCGCGCCTGGGTGCGCAGCAGCAGGTCGTCGTCGACCAGGTGGCCGAGGCGCTGCTGTTCGCCCTGCAGATGCAGGAGGACCTGTTCGACACGGTGGACGCCGCGTTCGAAGGCGCCATCGGCGGCCACCAGCTGGATCATCGGCTCGACGTATTCATCCCAGGTGGCCAGCACCTCGGCATAGCGCTGGCGCAGGGGGATCTGGCGATCGCTGGTCTTGGCGCGCTCGGCGACACCTTCCAGGGCATGACCATCGTTGGCCAGCTTCTTGAGGACATCGCGTACGCGCATATCGAGCAGGCGCAGCTGGCGGACGAGGTCGGGGCCGTCGCGATTGTCGAAGGCTTCGCGGATGTGGCCGGCGAGGCGTTCCAGGTGGCGCAGGTAGGCTTCGATCTCCAGGCACAGGCCCAGCCGGTGTTCGCGCCTGAGATAGCCGAGGAAGTCGTGGATCTGGCCATTGAGCTCGAAGCGATTGGGACTCTTGGCCACCGGCACCAGGATGTCCAGGCGGATCCAGGTGTCGAGCAGGGCGGTGAGGTCGGCCGGCGTGCGTTCGGGCAGCTGTTCGGCCAGGCGGGCACGCAACTCGGCCAGGCCCAGGGTGCCGCTGTCGAAGTGGGCGCACAGCGGGTCGATGAGGTGCCAGTGTTCGGCGAGGGTACGCAGGACGCGTTTGGGGTCGATCATGGCGGGGACCGCACCAGACAAAAGCGCCATTGTACTCCAGACGCCAGAGCCTTCGATGTGACCGCGGTGGGACCGATGGGCAGGGCGGCCTTTCGATCCGCGGCGATCCGCGCGACAATGCCGCCCCGCATAATCCCGCCGCGTAACAGCGCAGGCTCTTAGGATCCGCCCATGTCCGACCCCGCCCCTTCCTCCAGCCCCTCGCTTGCCGCCGAGGCGCGTCGTCGCGCCTATCTGCAGGCGTTGCAGCTGGATGTCTGGGTGCCGCGCACGGTGTTGCCCTTCGCCGCGCCTTCGCGCCCGGAAGCCCTGTGGGTCGAGGAGCCGGAAGCGGCGCCTGTCGTGGCTCGGGTGGTACGCCCGGAGCCAGTGGCCAAGGTCGCGCCGGCTGCTGCGGTAGCCGAGGCACCGGCCGCGAATCGGCCGCGCATCGAGATCCCGCGACCCGCGGCGTTGAAGCCGGCTGCGCCCCCCGTGGCCGAGCCGCAACCGGAACGTGCGCCGCCGCCCCGGTTTGCCTTGCAGCTGTTGCAGGCCGGGCGCTGCCTGCTGCTGCTGGAGTTGCCTACCGGCGATACCCTGGGGGTACGGGATCCGGCCTATCTGCTGCTCCGGAATCTGCTGCGCGCTGCCGGCCTGCCGGACACGCCGCGGATCGTCAGTGAAGAGCCCATTCGCTGGCCACTGCTCAACAACGGTCAACTCGACCAGGGGCCGGCGGCGGCCGCTGAATTCGTGCAGAGCTTCGTCTCGGGGCACCAGGAGCGCCTGGGCGAGGGCCTGGGGCTCTGGCTGGTCGGGGTGGCCGCGCGACGCTGCAGCGGGGTCGAGGATGCGCAGCTCACGGGGGTGGAGCGGGACACCGCCCTGGGCCCGGCCTGGCTGGTGCCGGGACTGGATATCCTGATGGAAGAGCCGGCCGCCAAGGCCGCGCTCTGGCAAGCCATGCGCCCGTTGCGGCGCCGCTGGATGGAACAGCAATGAACGATGCGGTGAGCTTCCGGCGGATGACCGAAGCCGATCTGAACACGGTATTGAAGATCGAATATCAGGCCTTCAGCCATCCCTGGACCCGCGGCATCTTCACCGATGCGCTCAGGTCCTACGACTGCTGGGTGATGACGGCTGGCGAGCAGCAGGTGGGGCACGGGGTGATCAACGTCATTCTCGACGAGGCCCATCTGCTCAATATCACCATCAAGCCGGAAAGCCAGGGCCGGGGACTCGGCCTGCGGCTGCTGGAACACCTGTTGCAGGAAGCGCGCAAGGCCAAGGCCAACGAGTGCTTTCTGGAGGTGCGCGCCAGCAATCAGTCGGCCTATCGGCTGTATGAACGCTATGGCTTCAATGAGATCGGCCGCCGGCGGGACTATTATCCCGCGGTCGGCGGCCGGGAAGATGCGCTGGTGATGGCCTGTACGCTGCTCGACTAGGCCGTCAGCGGCTTCAGTGATCGGCGCGTTTTTCGTCCAGATCCAGACTGGTGTCGCCGGCGAGGTCTTCGTCGTTGGCGTCCAGATCGGCGTAGCGGGCCTCTCGCTGGGTTTCGGCTTCGTTGGGGGCGTCGGCCTCGCCGTCCCAGGCTTCGCCATCCAGCGGATGGCTGCGACCGAGTTCGGCTTCGTCCTGACCGGAGCCGCCGCCGATGTCGCTGTCCTCGACCACGCTCAGTTCCTTGTCGTTCGGCCAGGCATCGCCGTAGTCGGTCGGCGAGCGCGCGCCGGTTTCGTCCAGCAGGGTCTCGGGGCTGGCGTCGTCCATCGTCGGCTGATGATCCAGGGTTTCGCCACCGGTCATGCCGGCCTGGCGCACGCGCTCTTCGGGAAACTGGCCTTCATAGTCGCGCTCGTCCATTTCGTCGCCGATGCGACCACCGCGTTCATCCTTGCGATCGCTGAAGTCGAGTTCGCGCATGTCGCCCATGCGGTCCTGGATGTCGTCGATCTCTTCGGGGGTCTTGGTGATGTCGGGCTTGTTCATGGTGGTCTCCAAAGGCAGGGCTGCTAGAGCATCTCCCTGAATCCGACTACGCGCCGGCAAGGGGAATTCCTCGGCACCGCCGGAAGATGTGAACGAACCATACGATGACCCGGCAGTCGTACCTTCCATGATCGACCTCGACAGCCTCACCTCATCAGGCCAGCCGCTGGCCTTCTTTTTCGATCTGGATGGCACCCTGGCAGAATTGCAGCCACGTCCGGAACAGGTTTTCATTCCCGCCGAAACCCTCGCCGCCCTTGAACAGCTGGCGCGCCACCATGGCGTCGCCGTGGTATCCGGGCGGCCGTTGGCGGAGATCGACGGCTTCACCGCGCCGCTGCGGCTGGCCGCGGCTGGGGTGCATGGCGCCGAGTGGCGCGATCCCCAGGGCAAGATCCATAGGGTGAGCCTGGATGCGGAGATGCTGGCGCACGTCGGTCGGCGTCTGGAGACCGCACTGGCGGCGCATCCGGACCTGCTGCTCGAACGCAAGAGCGTGGCCTTCGCCCTGCATTATCGCCAGGCGCCGGACAAGGAAGCCCTGGTACGCGAACTGGCCGAAGGCATCGCGGCCGATCATCCCGAATTCAAGTTGCAACCGGGCAAGTGCGTCTTCGAACTCAAGCCCGCTGCGGCGAGCAAGGGCGAGGCCATCGCCCGTTTTCTCGAACTGGAACCCTTTGCCGGCTGCCTGCCGGTGTTTCTCGGTGACGATCGCACCGACGAAGAGGGGTTTGCCGTCGTCAATGCGCGGGGCGGCCTGTCCGTCAAGGTAGGGGAGGGGGAGACGGTCGCCAAGACCCGCCTGCCTTCGGTGGAAGCGGTAGCCCTCTGGCTGCAGCAGCTGAGCCGTGACCTCGCGCCACATTATAAGCAAGGAGATTAGGATGAGCCGTTTAGTGGTGGTATCGAATCGGGTGGCCCCGATCGAGGAAGGCAAGGCGACTGCGGGTGGTCTGGCGGTGGGCGTGCTGGATGCCCTGCGCAAATCGGGCGGCATCTGGTTCGGCTGGAACGGCGATACGGTCAAGGAAAACGGGCCGGCCAAGACCCAGACCAAGGACAACATCGACTATGTGACCTTCGGCCTGACCAAGCGCGACTACGACCACTACTACCGCGGCTTTTCCAACGCCACCCTCTGGCCGATCTTCCACTACCGGATTGACCTGGCGCGCTACAACCGTGAAGAGTACGACGGCTATCGACGCGTCAACATGGCCATGGCCGAACGCCTGAAGCCCCTGCTCAAGCCCGATGACATCATCTGGGTGCACGACTACCACCTGATTCCCTTCGCCGAAGCCTGCCGCATGCTGGGCATTCGCAATCGCATCGGGTTCTTCCTGCACATTCCCTTCCCGGCGCCGGAGATCCTCACCGCCATCCCGCCGCACAACGAATTGCTCAAGACCCTGTGCTTCTATGACCTGATCGGCTTCCAGACCGATACCGACCAGCTGGCCTTCCAGGACTACATCACCCGTGAGGTGCGTGGCGTGCTGGAGAAGGACGGCAGCCTGACCGCCTACGGTCATAACTTCCGCGTCGGCGTCTATCCCATCGGCGTGATGCCGGACGTCATCCAGAAGCAGGCCGAGTCCTATCGCACGCGGCGCCAGTTCATCTCGCGCAGCATCGAGGGCGTGCCCTACAAGACCATCGTCAGCGTCGACCGCCTCGATTATTCCAAGGGGCTGGTGGAGCGCTTCCAGGCGTTCGAAAAACTGCTGGAGCATTTCCCCGAGCATCACCGGGCGGTGCAGTTCGTGCAGATCGCGCCTTCGTCGCGGGCGGACGTGGTCTCCTACCAGAACATCCGGCGTCAGCTGGAAAGCCATGCTGGCCATATCAACGGCCATTTCTCCGAACTGGACTGGACGCCGATCCGCTACCTGAACAAGAGCTACGACCGGCGCACGGTGATGGGGCTGTTCCGCTCCTCCGACGTCGGCCTGGTGACGCCGCTGCGCGATGGCATGAACCTGGTGGCCAAGGAATATGTGGCGGCCCAGGATCCGGAAAATCCGGGCGTGCTGGTGCTCTCGCGCTTCGCCGGTGCGGCGCGTGAACTCAATTCGGCGCTGATCGTGAATCCCTATGACCATGTCGGCATGGCCGAGGCGCTGGACCGGGCGCTGCGCATGCCGCTGGAAGAGCGCAAGTCGCGCTACGAAGACATGATGAGGGTGATCCGCCAGGCCGACCTGGCCTCCTGGCGCGACAACTTCCTGCGCGACCTGCGAGCCTTCAGCTCCAAGGCGCTGGTGCAGTCCATCGATACCCAGGACGCGGCTGCTGTGGAAGAGGTGGAGAGCGAGCAGAAGGTCGCCCTGTAGGCGTCTTGCGCGGTGCTGGAGCCCGGCTTAGGCCGGGCTTTTTCATGGAGCGAGGCTGAGGTCTGGCGTGAAGGGGCCCTCACCCTAGCCCTCTCCCGGAGGGAGAGGGGACGAAAAGCGGTGCTAGCTGTGGCTTGGGTCTGCTTCTGCTGGACTCTTCGGGGGCGGGTAGGCTGTCCGGGGGGAGAGAGTGGGCAGGACCCTCACCCTAGCCCTCTCCCGGAGGGAGAGGGGCCGAAAAGCGGTGCTACCTGTGGCTTGGGTCTGCTTCTACTGGAC
>NZ_JASCON010000125.1:0-9880 GCF_029959585.1 Pseudomonas sp. PS02302 | reverse complement strand
GGGCTTCGCTGCGCTCAGCCCAACCTACGGTAATGGGTAGGTTGGGTTGTGGGGGGCTCCTTCGCCGAAGCCCAACAGTGCCGTTTTGCTCCATCCGTGGAAAACGCTGCGCGGTTTTCCACGCTACGGGGTGACGGTATCAGGTGTCGCGGCTGTGTACCCGGCGACCGGCGGCATGGGTTTCCCGTATCACCCGGTCGTCGCCCAGGGTGGTGAGGACGAAGAGGGTTTCTTCGAGGCTCCTGGACTGTTGCAGGCGGTAGTCGAGCAGCGGGGTGGCCTTGAGGTCGAGCACCACGAAGTCGGCATCGTGGCCGGGGGCCAGGCTGCCGATGCGCTCGTCCAGGCGCAGGGCGCGGGCGCCGCCCAGAGTGGCCAGGTACAGCGACTTGAAGGGATGCAGGCGATGGCCGCGCAGTTGCTGCACCTTGTAGGCTTCGCCGAGGGTTTGCAGCAGCGAGAAGCTGGTGCCGGCGCCAACGTCGGTACCCAGGCCGACGTTGACCTTGAAGGCTTCCATCCGCTCGAGATCGAACAGTCCGCTACCGAGGAAGAGGTTGGAGGTGGGGCAGTGCGCCACAGCTGACCCGGTGTCGTGCAGGCGCTGGCACTCGGCGTCGCAGAGGTGGATGCCGTGGGCGAACACCGAGCGCGGACCGAGCAGCTGGAAGTGGTCATAGACGTCCAGGTAGTGGCTGCGCTCCGGGAACAGCGCCTTCACCCAGTCGATCTCCTTGAGATTCTCGGAGAGGTGGGTGTGCAGGTAGACGTCCGGGTGCTCGGCCAGCAAGCGGCCGGCGGCTGCCAGCTGTTCCGGGGTGCTGGTGGGGGCGAAGCGCGGGGTGACGGCATAGTGCAGGCGGCCCTTGCCGTGCCAGCGCTGGATCAGCGCCTTGCTGTCGGCATAGGCGGAGTCGGCCGTGTCCTGCAGATAGTCCGGGGCGTTGCGATCCATCAGCACCTTGCCGGCGATCATGCGCAGGTCGAGGCGTTCGGCGACCTGGAAAAAGGCGTCCACCGACTGCGGATGGACGCTGCCGAACACCAGGGCGGTGGTGGTGCCGTTGCGCAGCAGTTCACCGACGAAGACCTCGGCCACCTCGGCGGCCTTGGCCGGATCGGCGAAGGCGCCCTCGGTGGGAAAGGTGTAGGTGTCCAGCCAGTCCAGCAGTTGCTCGGCGTAGCTGGCGATCATGCCGGTCTGCGGATAGTGGATATGGGTGTCGATGAAGCCGGGGGTGATCAGGGCGTCGGGATGCTCGATGACCTGGGTGCCGGCGGGCAGGGTGGGCAGCAGCTCGGTGGCCGGGCCCATGGCCTGGATGCGGCCGTCCGCGACCAGCAGCAGGCCGTCGGCATGGTATTCATAGGAGGCGTCCAGCCCCACCTCGGCCGGGTCGGCGAGGCTGTGGAGCAGGGCGGCGCGATGGGCGATGGCGGTCATAACGATCTCGGATGAAGGATGGAGCTACTTGGGGGTAGCGGTGACCAGGCGCAGGGGCAGATCCGCCTGCTCGGCCTGGCGACCGTAGTGGGCGATGACCTCGCCGGCCACGGCGATGGCGATCTCCAGCGGCAGCTTGCCCTGGACCTCGGGCAGGCCGAGGGGGCAGCGCACCGTGGCCAGGCGGTCGGCGCCGTGGCCGCGCGCCGCGAGGCGGTGGCGGAACTTGGCCCATTTGGTCCGGGAGCCGATCAGACCGAAATAGCCATGGTCGCCACGGGCGAGGATGGCGTCGGCCAACTCCAGGTCCAGGGGGTGATTATGGGTCATGACGATGTAGTAGGCACCCGCCGGCATCCGGGCGACCTCGTCGACCGGCTCGTCGGTCAGGCACTTTTCCACGCCGGCGGGCAGGACGGCGGGAAATTCCTGGGCGCGCGAATCCACCCAGCGCACCGCGCAAGGCAGCCCGGCCAGCAGCGGCACCAGGGCGCGGGCGACATGGCCGGCGCCGAAGACGATCACCGGGACGTCCTGTGCCAGCTGAGGTTCGAACAGCAGGGTGGTGACACCCCCGCAGCACTGGCCGAGGCTGGCGGCCAGGGAGAAACGCTCCAGGCGCGGCTGGCGCGTACCGGCGGCGAGCATTTCCCGGGCGATCTCCACCGCGCGGTATTCCAGGTGGCCGCCGCCGATGGTCAGGTGCTGCTCTTCCCGGCCCACCAGCATCTTGGTGCCGGCCTCGCGGGGCGTGGAGCCCTGCTCGTCGGCCACGGTGATCAGCACGCAGGGCTCGCCCCGCGCTTCGAAATCAGCCAGTAAGGCCAGCCAGCCACGTTTGCTGTTCATGCGGGCTCCTCCGTGGCGGGGACCGGGGCGGCCTGGGACTCGGCGGCCAGGCGGCGCATGCGCTCCACGCCCCAGAGCACCCGTTCCGGGGTGGCCGGCGCGTCCAGCGCCGGGTGGAAGCGGTAATCCGCCACGCTGGCCACGGCGTCTTGCAGGGCGCACCACACCGAGATGCCGAGCATGAAGGGCGGTTCGCCCACGGCCTTGGAGTGGAACACCGTGGCCTCGGGATTCTGCCGATTCTCTACCAGCCGTACCCGCAGATCCGGTGGTACATCGCTGACGGCGGGGATCTTGTAGGTGGAGGGGCCGGCGGTGAGCAGCTTGCCGGCATCGTTCCACACCAGCTCTTCCATGGTCAGCCACCCCAGACCCTGGACGAAGCCGCCTTCCACCTGGCCAATGTCGATGGCCGGATTCAGGGAGGCGCCGACGTCATGGAGGATGTCGGTGCGCAGCAGGCGGTATTCGCCGGTGAGGGTGTCGATCAGCACCTCGGAGCAGGCGGCGCCGAAGGCATAGTAGTAGAAGGGCCGACCGCGGGCCTGGTCACGGTCGTAGTGGATCTTCGGTGTGCGGTAGTAGCCGGTGCTGGACAGCGACACCTGGCCGACATAGGCCAGCTGGATCAGCTCCTCGAAGCTCAGCAGCCGGTCGCGCACCCTGACGTGGCCATTACGGAAGTCGACCTCTTCAGGCCCGACGTGGAAGTGGCGGCTGGCGAAGTCGATCAGCCGGTCCTTGATGGTCTGGGCGGCGTTCTGCGCGGCCTTGCCATTGAGGTCGGTGCCGCTGGAGGCCGCGGTGGGCGAGGTGTTGGGCACCTTGTCGGTGTTGGTCGCGGTGATCTGGATGCGGGCTATGTCGACCTGGAAGACCTCGGCCACCACCTGGGCGACCTTGGTGTTGAGCCCCTGGCCCATCTCGGTGCCGCCGTGGTTCAGGTGGATGCTGCCATCGGTGTAGACGTTGACCAGGGCGCCGCCTTGGTTGAGGAAGGAGGAGGTGAAGGAAATACCGAATTTCACCGGGGTCAGCGCCAGACCTTTCTTCAGTACCGGACTGCCCTGGTTGAAGGCGCGGATGGCCTCGCGCCGCGCCTGGTAGTCACTGCTGGCTGCTAGATCCGCGGTCATCTCGTCGAGCAGGTTGTCTTCCACCACCTGGTGATAGTGGGTGACGTTGCGCGTCTCCTTGCCATAGTAGTTGCGCCGCCGGACCTCCAGCGGGTCGAGGCCGCGATGGCGGGCGATGGCGTCCATGACGTTCTCGATGGCCAGCATGCCCTGGGGGCCGCCGAAGCCGCGGTAGGCGGTATTGGACGCCAGGTGGGTCTTGCAGCGGTGGCCGGTGATCTGGGCGTTGCCGAGGAAATAGGCATTGTCGGCATGGAACATGGCGCGATCGATGATGGCGTTGGACAGGTCGGGCGAATAGCCGCAGTTGCCCGCCAGTTCGAAGCGGATACCCAGCAGGCGGCCGTCTTCGTCGAAGCCGACCTCGTAGTCGACGTGGAAAGGATGGCGCTTGCCGGTCATGTGCATGTCTTCGAATCGCGGCAGGCGCATCTTCACCGGGCGTCCGGTGAGATGAGCGAACACCGCGCAGAGCGCTGCGGGCATGCCGGCCTGGCTTTCCTTGCCGCCGAAGCCGCCGCCCATGCGCCTCATGTCGACGGTGACCCTGTTCATCGACACCCCCAGCACCTCGGCCACCTGCTTCTGCACCTCGGTGGGATTCTGGGTGGAGGAATAGACCAGCATGCCGCCGTCTTCGGTGGGCATCACCGAGGCCACCTGGGTTTCCAGGTAGAAGTGCTCCTGGCCGCCAATGGCCAGTTCGCCTTGCAGGCGATGGGGCGCGGCGGCCAGGGCGGCGGCCGCGTCACCGATCCGGTGGCTGTGGCTGGGCGAGATGAAGTGCTCACGTCTGAGCGCTTCCTTGACGTCGAGGACGGCCTCCAGCGGCTCGTATTCGACGCGGGCGGCCTGGGCGGCGCGGCGGGCGGCGTCGAGGCTGGTGGCGGCCACCGCCAGCACCGGCTGGCCCAGGTACAGCACCTCGCCATCGGCCAGCAGCGGATCGCCGGGCAAGACGGCGCCGATGTCGAGCTGGCCGGGTACGTCGGCGGCGGTGATGGCCAGCGCCACACCGGGGATCTGGTAGCAGGGCGCGAGATCGATGTGTTTGATCCGCGCGTGGGCGTGCTCGCTCATCCGCGCATAGACGTGCAACTGGTTGGGAAACTCCAGGCGGTCGTCGATGTACAGGGCTTCACCGCTGACATGCTTGTCGGCGCTCTCGTGCTTGAGCGGCTTGCCGACGCCGGTGGCCAGGCCGGCGGCGAAGGCCGCGGCCATTTCCTCGGGGGTACGGGCGGGCAGGGTGCTAGACATGGGCGGTGACCCTCGTGGCGAGCGCGGGCTGGGTGGTTTCCAGGTGACATTTGCGTAGCAGGTTCTGCGCCGTCAGCAGGCGGTATTCGCGACTGGCGCGGAAATCCGACAGCGGGGCGAAATCCTCGGCCAGGGCCTGGACGGCGCGCTCGATGGACGCGGCGTTCCAGGCCTCGCCGAGCAGCGCCTGTTCGCAGCGCGCTGCCCGCCTGGGTGTGGCCGCCATGCCGCCATAGGCGATGCGCACGCTGGCGACGCGGTCCTGCTCTAGCTCCAGGGCGAAGGCGGCGCAGACCGCGGAAATGTCGTCATCCAGTCGCTTGGACACCTTGAAGGCGCGGAACACCAGGCCCGCGCGTGACCGCGGCACCCGTACCGCCTGGATGAATTCGCCCGGCTCCAGGGCGGTCTGGCGATAGTCGAGGAAGAAGTCGTCGAGGGCCAGTTCGCGTAGCCGTTCGCCCTGGCGCAGCAGCACGCTGGCACCCAGCGCCAGGAGCAGGGGCGGACTGTCGCCGATGGGCGAGGCATTGCCGATGTTGCCGCCCAGGGTGCCCTGGTTGCGGATCTGCAGGGAGGCGAAGCGCTGCAGCAAGGCACCGAAGTCCGGGTAGTCGGCGGCCAGGGCGGCGGTGCAATCGGCCAGCGGGGTGGCGGCGCCGATCTCGATGACCTCGTCGCTCAGGGTAACGCCGCGCAATTCGGGCAGGTTGCCCAGGTAGATCAGGGTCTCCAGCCGGCGATGCTGCTGGGTGACCTCCAGGGCCAGGTCGGTGCCGCCGGCCAGCAGACGCGCCTCGGGATGGGTCAGGTAGAGACTGGCCAGTTCGCTCAGGCTGGTGGGGCTGTGGCAGCGTCGACCGTCTCCCTCCAGGCGCGTAGCGGGCATCGGCGCCAGGGCCTGAAGACGCTCCAGGGTCTGCTGCTCGCGGGCATCGAACTGATCCGGCTGCCGGCCGGCGCAGGCCTGTTCGGCCGCAGCCAGGATCGGCCGGTAGCCGGTGCAGCGACAGAGATTGCCGGCCAGGGCTTCGTGGGTCGCGGCGTCATCCGGCGCGGCCACGTTTTTCTGCAGGGCGAACAGCGACATGACGAAGCCCGGGGTGCAGTAGCCGCACTGGGAACCGTGGCAGTCGACCATGGCTTGCTGCACCTGATGCAGACGGCCCCGGTGCTTGAGGTCCTCGACACTGATCAGCTGCCGGCCGTCCAGCGCCGCGACAAAGGTCAGGCAACTGTTGACGGTGCGATAGCGCAACCGGTCGCCATCGGGCTCGGCCAGCACCACCGTGCAGGCTCCGCAGTCGCCCGAGGCGCAGCCTTCCTTGGTGCCGGTCTTGCCACAGCGCTCGCGCAGGTACTGCAGCACGGTGAGGTTGGGGTCGAGCTGCTCTTCGCTGCGCAGCTCCTGGTCCAGCAGAAACCTGATCACGGCCGCTCTCCACCTGGTCTCGAATGTCTTGATGGTGGGTAAAGCTGACCGATAGGTCAACAATTGCCCGGTCGAGTGGAGCGCTCCTGTCGTTTTTGGGCAAGCGGCTGAGCCAGGGCTGCGCCGTCTTGGCGCGCCCAGCGCCGCGATGCTCATGGATGGTGCAAATCTGGCCGCTCTAGCCGGGGTTTCTGCGGAATCTTTAGGCCGACGCTTCAAGGCGGCCAGGGCTGTGCCGATATAAAAAGCAGACGATTACAGCCTCATCCCTGACCGTCCGCCGTTCCGTTCAATTCGTTGCCTCAGGTCGCCCCCGTGCCCACTCAACTCAACCATGTCGCCCGTCAGGCCTCCCTGGGTTTCTTCGCCCTGGTCATCCTCATCTTCACCCTGGCCGGGTGGATGCTGTTCGACCTGTGCGCGCGCATCGACGAGCAGCAACGCCACCACAGCGAGGCGGATGCCCAGCGGGCGCTGGAGACGCGGCTGGACCGACTGGGCCGGGTGCTGACCGATTATTCCTTCTGGATCGAGGCCTATGCGCGGACCGGCAAGAAGGTCGACGTCAACTGGGCCTACGAAGAAGACAATGTCGGACCATCCCTCTACAGCGGCTACGGCGTGAATGGCGCCTTCATCCTGGCGCCCACTGGTGTCACGCGCTACGCCGTGGTCGGCGGCGGTCGCAGCAAGCTGCAACTGAATACCTGGCTGGGCGACGACCAGGCGCCGTTGCTGGCCCAGGCCCGGGAACGCTCGCTCAAGGACGGCTATGCCCAGGGCTATTTCCTGATCGAGGGCAAGCCAGCCAGCGTGCTGGCCGCGGTCATCCGTCCGGACGCCACCTACCAGGATTTCAAGCGGCTGTCCTACATGGTCTTCGTCGACATCCTCACGCCGGACAAGCTCGCCCAGCTCGGGCAGACCTTCGAATTGCCCGGGCTGACCGCGGAGCCAGGGGCGCTGCCCTCACTGGCGGAGTGGCCGACCCTGGTGGTGAGATCCGATCCGGGTATCGCCGTGACCTTCCACTGGCGGGTGCACGGCATGGGGCAGCGCCTGCTGGGGCAGTTCCTGCCGTTGCTGGCGGCGATGTGCGGTCTGGCGCTGCTGCTGGTCTGGTACCTGCGCCGCCGGATCGGCCTGGCGGCGCGGCAGACGGACGTGGCCGAAGATGCCCTCAGGCACAGCGAGCAGCGCTTCCGCACCGTTTCCGAGGCCTCGTCCGACTGGATCTGGGAAAGCGACGCCGAGCAGCGGCTGGTCTATCTTTCGGAGCGCTTCGTGGCGGTGACTGGCTTCAGCCGCGAGGACTGGGTGGGCCGCCCGCTGCACGAACTGCTCGGCTATCCGCCGAGCCAGGTGGAAGAAGTGGCGAGGACGCCGCTGGCGGCCGGCCGGACCCGGCGCCCGCTGCGCTGCGAGATGCGCGACGCCCAGGCCAAGCTCAGGTACTGCCAGCTGACGGCGCAACCCATCATCAGCGGTGGTCTGCTGGCGGGCTTTCGCGGCACCGTGTGCGACGTGACCGAGGAGATCGAGGCCAAGGCGCGCATCGAACACATCAGCCAGCACGATGCCCTGACCGGACTGGCCAACCGTCATCAACTGCACCGCTACCTGGCGCAGCGCTTCGCCGAGGGCGTCAACGCCAGTCAACCGCTGCATCTGCTGGCCCTCGACCTGGACCGCTTCAAGCCGGTCAACGATGCCCTCGGCCATGGCGCCGGCGACCAGGTGCTCTGTCAGGTCGCCCGCGAGTTGCGCGCCAGCGTGCGCGAAGGCGATCTGGTCGCGCGCATCGGCGGCGATGAATTCGTCATCGCGGTGAATGGCTGCCTGAGCGCCGAGCAGGTGAGCGTGCTGTGCAACCGCATGCTGGAGGGCATCGGCCGGACCATGCGCATCGACGAGCACGACATCAACATCGGGGCGAGTATCGGCATCGCTCGGGCGCCCCAGGATGGCCATGGCGCCGAGGATCTCCTGCGCTATGCCGACATCGCCCTGTACGAAGCCAAGGCGGCGGGGCGTAACACCCTGAGGTTCTATGAGCCCACCATGAATCAGCGCATTCTCGAGCGGCGCCAACTGGAGACCGAGTTGCGCCTGGGGTTGCAGCGGCTGGAATTCGAGCTGGATTTCCAGCCACGCTTCGCCGCCAATGGCCAGCGCTTGCTGGGCGCCGAGGCGCTGGTGCGCTGGAATCATCCCGTCCGGGGTCGGCTGGCGCCCGCCGAGTTCATCGGGCTGGCGGAGGAGACCGGGCTGATCCTCGGCCTGAGCGACTGGGTGCTGCAGGAGGCGTGCAGCCAGGCAGTGACCTGGGACCCGGAGCTGATCGTGTCCATCAACCTGTCACCGCTGGAGTTCCAGCGCGATGACCTGGTCGCGCGGATCAGCAAGGTCCTCCTGCGCACCGCTATCGACCCGGCGCGGGTCGAGCTGGAGCTGACCGAGAGCGTGCTGCTGGACGATGCCGCCGGTGCCCTGGAATTGATGAAGAAGCTCAAGTCCCTGGGCGTGCGCCTGTCCATGGACGACTTCGGCACCGGCTATTCCTCGCTGAGCTATCTGCGCACCTATCCCTTCGACTGCCTGAAGATCGATCGCAGCTTCGTCTCCAACATCGAGGTCAGCGAGAGCAATGCGGCCATCGTCGAGGCCATCGTCAGCATGGGGCGGGCCCTGTCGTTGACGGTGGTGGCCGAAGGCATCGAGACCGCCGGCCAACTGGCGCGCATCGCCGACCTCAGGTGCGACCAGGCCCAGGGCTTCCACCTGCAGCGGCCGCTGTCCCCGCCGCGTTTTGCGGCCTTGCGGCAGGAGCAGTCTCAGCCGCGGGAAGCGTCGAACGACGCCAGCCGGACCCTGGTCACGCACTAGGCGCCTGGGGACCCCAGGGCCGCCCCCAGCAACAGCGCGGCGAACACCAGAAAGAGCGCGCCAGCCGCCCGCTGTAGCCGGGCGAGGGGGGTACCCGAAGTCAGGCGGGCACTCAGGACTGTCGCCGCCCCGGCGTAGCTGCAATGGATGATGAAACTCATCAGGCAGAAGGTCGCCACCAGCAGCACCAGCTGCGGCAACACCGGGCGATCCGCCTGGATGAAGGAGGGAAACAGCGCCAGGAAGAAGATGATCAGCTTGGGATTGGTGAGGGACACCAGCAAGCCCTGCAGGAGGTGTCTGCCACCGCTGACCGAAGGCCGAGTGGCGGCAGGCTGCCGGCCTTGGGCCGCGGGACTGCGCAGACGCCGCAGCCCCAGCCAACCCAGGTAGAGCGCGCCGACCAGTTGCAATCCCTGCAGGGTCCGTGGCGAGCTGCTCACCAGGGCGCCGAGCGCGGTGCTGGCCAGGATGGCGACCAGCAGTATGCCCAGCACCACCCCGAGGATGCCCGGCAGGGCGCCGCGCAGCCGTAGCTGCAGCGCGTTGGTGATCGTGAGCAATACGCCCGGGCCGGGGCTGGCGATGGTGAGGCCGCACAGCAGCAGGTAGAGGGCGAAGTGTTGCATCGGGTGTGTCCGCACCTGCTGGCATGGGACGACCCGAATGGCCGTCTTCCTGGAAGGCTGGCCGGTGCCGGCCAGGGTTGCCCAGTATGGTCGACCGGCTCACGGCGGTCACGATGCAGATGCTGAGCTTTTGTACCGGACAGCCGCTCGGGCCGGCCCGGAGCGGCGAGTGCCGTCTTCCGCTATCGCAAGCTCAAGGCGGCGGGGGTGGCGGGTTGCCCGCCGCCCCCCCGCGCCGTGAAGG
>NZ_JASCON010000124.1:0-9921 GCF_029959585.1 Pseudomonas sp. PS02302 | reverse complement strand
TCATCGTCAACATCGGCCACGATGTGATCGAGAAGCCGCCGTTCTTCATGACCCGTGGCGGCACCGAGGTCATCCACATCAACTTCCGCTCCGCCGAAGTCGATCCGGTGTACTTCCCCCAGGTCGAAGTGGTCGGCGACATCGCCAACGCCATCTGGGAGATCAAGGAGCGCATCGAAGTCCAGCCCACTTGGGACTTCGACCGCCTGCTGCACATCCGCGAAGCCAACGAGGCCCATGTTGCCGAAGGCGCCACCGATGACCGCTTCCCGGTCTATCCGCAGCGCCTGGTGGCCGATCTGCGCAACGTGCTGCCGTCCGACGGCATCGTCGCCCTGGATAACGGCATCTACAAGATCTGGTTCGCCCGCAACTACAAGGCCTACATGCCCAACACGGTGCTGCTGGACAACGCCCTGGCCACCATGGGCGCCGGCCTGCCGTCGGCTATGGCCGCGCGCCTGGTCCATCCCGGCACGCCTATCGTCGCGGTGTGCGGCGACGGCGGCTTCATGATGAACAGCCAGGAACTGGAAACCGCGGTGCGCCTGAAGATGAACCTGGTTGTCATCATCCTGCGCGACGACGGCTACGGAATGATCCGCTGGAAGCAGGCGCAGATGGGCTTCGAGGACTTCGGCCTGGACTACGGCAATCCGGACTTCGTCCGCTACGCCGAAAGCTACGGCGCCCACGGCCATCGCGTGGAAAGCGCGGCCGCCTTCGCGCCGCTGGTGCAGCACTGCCTGGACACCCCCGGCGTCCACGTCATCGACTGCCCGGTGGACTACTCCGAGAACGACCGCATCCTGCACCAGGACATCAAGGAACGCAGCGCGGCGGTCTGATCGGCCAACCCCGGCGATCCAATTGACGCCCCGGCCTCCAGGCCGGGGCGTTTTTCATTGCGGCCGAAGAAAACCATCCGCCCTCTTCGACCCTCCACCCACCGCTAATATCGTCAAACTAATAGGCAGGAAAACCCAGTAAAAACAAACAGATACGACATAGGACCACTCCGGATCCTGCCGAATATCCAGGTAATCACGCAGCCTATCGTCCGGATTCGAATATTGCGGCGATTCGCGTTCTATTAAGCAGGCCTTAAGAATCGTAGTCATGGATATGCCCGTCCTTGAGCCCTCGCTGTCGCCTGCCATCCCCTCGGCGCGGTGGCGGATCGAGCGCCAAAGACCCGACGATTCCTTGGGGCCAATCCGTGGTTACCCGCACCAGCGGCCAAGCGCCCCTTCGCACCGACCGGTCCTGCCGGGCGGCTGACGAATCGACAGAGGCTGCCGTAACCGCGAAGCACGAGGCGCGAGGTCTCCAGGCCCGCACCTTCCAACGCTCCGCTATCCAGGTAGTCCACATGCAGCAAGTTGGCTGGAATCCATTAAGCAATATAAACGTCAGGGCCAAGCTGGGCCTTGGCTTCGCCCTGCTCATCGGCATGATCCTGCTGGTGGCCTACACCGGCTGGTCGGCCACCGATACCCTGCGCGATCGCAGCGAGCGCATGAACGATATCGCCGGCTACAGCACCCTGGTCCGCGACATGCGCATCGAGCGGCTGGTGTATTTCACCAAGGCCGATGACGCCCAGGCGGCCAGGTGGCTCGCCGCCCTGGACAAGACCGAAGGCCAGCTGCAAGCCATCCTCCCGCACTTCGATTCGCCAGCGAACAAGGCCCTGCTCGACGAGGCCGGGGCCGCGCTCAAACGCTATCGCGACTTCTACAACCAGACGATCACCGCCACCCGCGAACGGGAATCCATCCGCAAGATCGCCAGCAGCGCGGCAGAGGCAGCCAATGTCCAGCTGCTGACGCTGGCCGAAGAGGCGAATGGCGAGACCGGGCGTCCTGCCGATCGCCAGCAGCTGGCGACGCTCTTCATCGGGGTGCAGCGGATGAGGGTCGATTTCCGTGGCTACGCCACCGCACCCGGCAAGGACAGCGAGCAGACGGCGCGCACCTCCGTCAATGCCGCCCTCACCCAGGCCAAGGCGCTCGGCGCCACGGCGTTGCCGACCGAGACCGTGCAAAAGCTAGTCGGTGAAATCTCCGGCTACGGGCAGCGTCTCGATCAGCTGGTGGCCGCTCAGGCGCAGGTCGATCAGGCACAGGGCGGTATCACCACCACCATCACCACCCTGCTCGGCATCGCCGACAAGCTCACCGGCATTCAGCAGGAATTCCGCACGGCCGACGTGGCCGGTGCCCGTCAGCTGCTGCTGATCTGGCTGGCCGTCGCCATCGCCCTGGGTCTGGCCTGTGCCTGGCTGATCACCCGTTCCATCGTCAAGCCCTTGCAGGACACCGTGGCCTTGGCCGAGCAGGTAGCCAACGGTGATTTCACCCATCAGCAGCAGGTCACCCGCAAGGATGAACTGGGCGCCCTGCAGACCAGCATGCAAGGCATGACCGGCAACCTGCGACGCCTGATCGGCGAGGTACGCGACGGTGTGGTCCAGGTGGCCAGTGCCGCCGAGCAGCTGTCGGCGGTCACCGAACAGACCAGCGCTGGCGTGCAAGCGCAAAAGGTCGAGACCGACCAGATCGCCACCGCCATGCAGGAGATGACCGCCACCACCCACGAGGTGGCGCGCAACGCCGGGAACGCGGCCAAGTCCGCGCTGGAAGCCAGTCGCCAGGCCCTGCAGGGCGAGCAATCGGTGAGCAAGGCGGTCGACCAGATCGAGGTGCTGGCCCGGGAAATGGAATCGACCAAGGCGGCCATGGCCACCCTGCGCGGCCATGCCGACAGCATCGGCGGCGTGCTCGACGTGATCAAGGCGGTTTCCGAGCAGACCAACCTGCTGGCGCTGAATGCCGCCATCGAGGCCGCCCGCGCCGGCGAGGCGGGACGCGGCTTCGCCGTGGTCGCCGACGAGGTCCGCGGCCTGGCCCAGCGCACCCGCTCGTCGACGGACGAGATCGCTCAGCTCATCACCGGTCTGCACCAGAGCACCGACCGCATGGGCACGGTGCTCGACCACAATGTGCAACTGACCGAAAGCAGCGTCGGCCTGTCGCGCGAGGCGGGCGAGATGCTCAAGCGCATCACCCGCTCGGTGAAGGACATCGAGTCGATGAACGAGCAGATCGCCTGCGCCGCCGAGCAGCAGAGTTCGGCTGGCGAAGAGATCAGCCGCAATGTCACCAACGTCCGCGACATCTCCGACCAGACCGCCGCCGCCAGCGAAGAGACGGCTTCTTCGAGCATGGAGCTGGCCCGCATCGGCGTACGCCTGCAGGAGATGACAGCGCGCTTCAAGGTGTGAGTCGAGCGCCTTCCCTCACCCCGACCCTCTCCCCCAGGGAGAGGGGGCGCCTCGGGTCTGCCCCGGCGTAGGGTGGAAAACGGCACAGCCTTTTCCACCATCACGCATCAACTCCCCCTACCCCAGGCTGACCTCTTCCAGCAACCGCCAAAAAGTGCTAGCGCCGGATCGGCGGCCTCCGCGGGACGGGTCACCAGCACATAGCGCTCACGCAGTTCCGGCATGGCCGGCCAGGGCGTCACGTCGGCCCGGTCGGAAGCCATGGCTATCTATGCCTGCGTCGCCGAACGCTCGGCGCTGACCGGCAAGGTGCACGCCTTCATCGACTTTCTCGAACAGGCCTTGCAGCCGAAATCCGGCCAGGGCCCTGGTCGCGATCCTGACCAGAGCCGCGCGCTCAGGCGCGCAGTACCAGGGTGTTGATGTCGGTGTGTCGCAGCATGTGAGAGGTCTGACTGCCCAACAGGAAGCGCCTGGCGGCGGAATGGCTGTAGGCGCCCATCACCAGCAGATCGGCCCGGGTAGCCTGGACCCGATCGGGAATCACCTCTTCCGGATGCCCCGGAACGAGCTGCGTCGTCACCACGCTGCCACAGGACCTCAAGAGATCCGCGGCGGCTTCCAGTCCGACCAGCCGGGCCGGACTGGCGTCGCCAACCTGCAGGATCTCGCCTTCGAGCCCAGACAACAGCAGGCTCTTCGCGACACGCAACAAGCCCTGATGGGTGGCTTCGCTGCCATCGTAGGCGACCAGAAAGCGCCGGGGCTCGGTGAAGTCGGCAGCGCAGACCAGGATGGGTTTGTGCAGCATCCCCACCACCGTTTCCAGCTGGCTGCCGATGCCACGACTGCCAGAATGCTGCCCGCGTTTGCCGATCACCAGCACACCCAGCTCCGCCTCCAGCTCGTGTAGGGTATCCGCCAGATAAGCATGGCGCTGGAGCGTCGTTGGCACCGCCGCCACGCCTCGCTCGCGCAACCGCTGCAGGGCCCCATCCAGCAGCGCCGCGCCGTCAGCCCGCGCCAGACGGGCACGCTGCTCGTCCAGGCGGGCCAGCTCTTCGAGCAGGTGCTCGCGCGAGCCGAGACCGATGGCGCCGCTGGTGTCGGGTGAGTTCGGATAGAGGCTGCGTTCCAGGACATGCAGCAGGGTGATGGGCAGCGCCAGGCGGTGGGCCAGCCAAGCGCTGTGGTCGCAGACGCTGCCCGCCAGGGGCGAGCCGTCGATACAGGCGATGATCTTGCTCATGGGTGTCTCTCCTCAGTGGCCCGGCAGTTCGCTGCCGGCTCCGGGCTTGTCGTGGATGCCGAAGCGATCGACCAGGGTCGCGCTGGCCTGGTCGAGGTCGAGGACCTGCACGGTCACGCCTTCCCGGCGATACCTGAGCACGACCTTGTCCAGGGCGGCGACGGCGGTGATGTCCCAGAACTGGGCCGCCTTGAGATCGATGCGGACCTCGTCCAGCACCTCCTTGAAGTCGAAGGCGTCGATGAAGGCCGCGGTGGACGAGAAGAACACCTGACCCCGCACCTCGTAGACGCGAATGCCGGGCGCTTCCAGACGGGACGTCAGCCTCAGCTGGTGCCCCACCTTGTTGGCGAAGAACAGCGAGGCCAGCAAGACCCCGACCAGCACGCCGAGCGCCAGGTTGTGGGTAGCGACCACGACCACCACGGTGGCCACCATCACCAGGTTGGTGGAGAGCGGATGGCGCCGCAGATTGCGGATCGAATCCCAGCTGAAGGTGCCGATGGACACCATGATCATCACCGCGACCAGCGCCGCCATGGGGATCCGTGCGAGCCAGTCGCCAAGGAACACCACCATCAGCAGTAGGAAGACTCCCGCACAGAGGGTGGACAGCCGGGTGCGCCCGCCGGATTTCATGTTGATCACCGACTGGCCGATCATGGCGCAGCCCGCCATGCCGCCCAGCAGGCCGGCGGCGATGTTGGCGATCCCCTGTCCCTTGCACTCGCGATTCTTGTCGCTGGGCGTGTCAGTGATGTCATCGACGATGGTGGCCGTCATCAGGGACTCCAGCAGCCCCACCACGGCCAGTGCCAGGGAATAGGGCAGGATGATCAGCAGGGTGTCGAGGGTCAGCGGCACCTGGGGCCAGAGCAGCACCGGCAGGGTATCGGGCAGCTGTCCCATGTCACCCACCGTGCGGATATTCAGCCCCAGGGCGAGGGAGACGCCCGTCAGCACCAGGATGCACACCAGGGGCGACGGCAGCAGCCGGCCCACCATCGGCAGCAGCGGGAACAGATAGATGATGCCCAATCCGGCGGCGGTCATGGCGTAGACCTCCCAGCCGACATGGGTCAGCTCGGGCAACTGGGCCAGGAAGATCAGGATCGCCAGGGCATTGACGAACCCCGTCACCACGGAGCGGGACACGAAGCGCATCAGCGCGCCCAGACGCAGGTAGCCGGCGGCGATCTGCAGCACCCCGGTCAACAGGGTCGCGGCCAGCAGATACTGCAGGCCGTGCTCCTTGACCAGGGTCACCATCAGCAGCGCCATGGCGCCGGTAGCCGCCGAAATCATCCCGGGGCGACCGCCGACGAAGGCGATCACCACGGTGATGCAGAAGGAGGCGTAGAGCCCCACCTTGGGATCGAGCCCGGCAATGATGGAAAAGGCGATGGCTTCGGGGATCAGCGCCAGGGCGACGACCAATCCGGACAATACATCGTTCTTCACATTGGAAAACCAATGTGTTCTGAGGGTATTCAACATAGACAACTCGCACCTGTGCCTGACCCGTCAAGCGAGTGGCAGACGCCGGATCAGGCGTGAATTCCAGGGTTGGCAGCCGCCCCGTCGCGGGCGCGACAAGACGGCAGAGGTCCTTGCAGCGGGGCAAGGACGAGGGAGGCGCGAGCTATGGGGGACTGGGTTGCCAGTCGCGGGAAGGGAAATGCATGCCCCGAAGGTATCACGAAAGAACGAGCCCTTGTAGACCGCGCCCGCCGGTGTGGCCGGGCGTCAACCTGCCCTCACCGGCTTCCGCCATCGCTGACAAGGTAGGTAGCCCGGTCGATCCCACGCGGCAACTGGTCCGGCGTCCGGGTGATCAAGCCGATGTCCTTGGCCGCGTCGTAGCCCAAGCGTCGTCTGTTGCTTTCGGAGGACAGCAAGGTGGTGAGTTCCTCCGGGGTCAGCTTGAGACAGCCCTTGTAGATCTCGCGGAACTTGAGGTTCTCCCGCTCGACGTCCTCGAACGCCTGCTTGGCCTGGTCCGGCTTAATGTAGCCGTTGACGGCGATGGCCGCCGCGGCCGGATGCAGGAGAAAGCTGGCGAGTGGCGCGGCATAACGATCTTCGGCCGCGCAATAGATCATGGTGGCGGATGAATCCGTCGCAGCGGCGTCGATGGTATTGATGTGCAGCGGATAGTGGCGGATGAACTCGTAGGCGACATAGCCCGCCTCCATGCTGCCGCCAGGGCTGTTGAGGTAGAGATTGACGTTCTTGGTCGCGGGATACTTGAGGGCGATGTCGCTCAGGGCGGCCAGCAGGGAGCTGACCGAGCGGTCGTTGATACCGCTGTTGAAGTACACCGACGCGGTGTCGGTACTGGCAGCAGAGCCCTCTCCGCGGATGACGGTCATCTCGGCGGAGGCCTCCGTCAGGCAGCCCGCGGCCAGCAAGGCCAAGGCCCCGGCGGACAACCGCTTCGCAACGTTCGAACGTCTCATCCCTGCTCGCTCCCAGGTCGGCAACCGGCCAAAGACCTGAAACGCTAGAGCGTGAGACTTAAGATCGGCTTAAGGCAGGGCGCCCTGCCTTGATCGCCGCGCACTCAGTCCTTTTTCAGCAGCCCGGCCAGCCCGGCGAAGGGGTTGTGGGTGGCCTGGGCCACCTTGGGCGTGCTCAGCGAGCTGTCGCTGAAGTACTGCTGATCGGTGTAGCGGCTGTGCTCGTTGTCGTGGCAGTACAGGCAGAGCAATTCCCAGTTGGAGCCGTCCTGGGGATTGTTGTCGTGGTTGTGGTCTCGATGGTGCACGGTCAGTTCGCTCAGGCGCTTGCCGGCGAACTCGCGGGCGCAGCGACCGCAGACGTGGGGATACATCTTCAGCGCCTTGTCACGATAGCCGCGTTCGCGCTCGCGCTGGGTCTCGGCGAGGATTCGATCCAGCTTCGAGGTATCGGTAGCCATGCTGCACCTGGGTAGTCGGGTAGAAAGGCGCAGTATAGCCCGGGCCCGGGCTGCCCGGTGAGCGCCCGTCACTGGCTTCGACTGCCGAGCGCCCTGCCTGCCGGGAGGGCAGCGAAGTACTGCAATCGTCCTTCGCTGCGGCCTGCCCTCGCCTCAGAGGCGCATTCCCACTGCCAGCCGGTTGAAGGCATTCATCAACGCCACCGCAAAGGTCAGGTCGGCGATTTCCGCGTCGCTGAATTGCGCTCTGAGCGGTTCGTACACCGCGTCGGGGGCGCCCTTCTCGGCGACAGCGGTCAGGGTCTCGGCCCACTCCAGGGCAGCACGCTCGCGGGCGTCAAAGAGGTTGCTGAGGCGCCAGCCGGCCAGACGATCCAGCTTGGCCTGGCTGACGCCCTGCTCGCGCAGGGTTTCGGCGTGCTTGCCCAGGCAGAAGGCGCAACCATTGATCTGGGAGATGCGCAGATAGATCAGCTCCACCAGCTCCAGGCCGAGTGAACTCTGCGCCAGGGCCTGGCCCGTGGCGATCAGGCCCTGGTAGGCGGCGGGCGAGAGGGTGGAAAACGGCAGTCGCAGTTGGCTCATGGCTTACTCCAGGGTAGCGGTCACAGGGTTGGCGAGCGCGCGGAAGGGCACCTCGCGGGAGAGTTGTTCACGGGCGGCCGCCAGGGTGTCGGCCACGTCAGCCGGGTCGCCGACCAGGCCCTCCAGATAGATGAAGTGCAGGTCGAACAGCCCCAGCGTGCCCAGAGCATGGCGCAGGTAGGAGGTGAGGAAGTCCGGCTGCCGCGCCTGGGGGCCGCGGTGATGACCACCCGAGCCGACCAGCAGGTAGACCGGCCGGTCGGCCAGCAGACCGCGCTTGCCCGCAGCGGTAACCGCGAAGGTGCGGCCGATGCGCAGCACGAGGTCGAGCCACAGCTTGAGCGCCGCGGGCAGGGTGAAATTGTGCAGCGGCGTATTGATCAGCAGCAGGTCGCTGGCCTCCAGTTCGCCAATGAGGGTTTCGGACAGGGTGAATACCGCTGCCTGCGGTGGCGTGCGTCGGGTCAGGGCCTCGGCATAGTCGGCGCTCAGCGGCGGCAGCGGCATGGCGGCCAGGTCCCGTTCCAGTACCTGCAGACCAGGACAGCTCCGCCGCAGCGCGGCCAGGAGTTCACCGGCCAGCCGATAGCCCAGGGAGGTGGCCGGACGTGGGCTGGCGTTGACATGGAGGGCGGTCTTCATGGCGTCACCTCCGCCGTCAGCCGCTCGGCGAAATGCAGGCCGCGGGCGAGCAGGCCCTGGCGGAAGTAGAAGCGCTGGGCCAGCGGCATGTGCAGACCGGTATCCAGGATCAGGTGGGAGCAGCCGCGATCCAGGGCTTCGCTGCGGACCGCCGCCAGCAGCTGGTAGCCCAGGCCGTCGCGCTGACGGGCCGGCTGCACCACCAGATCATCGACATAGAGGAAGCGGCCGTAGAGCAGATTCTCCAGCTCGCGATACCCGGCCAGGCCGACCACCTCGCCCTCCTCCAGGGCGGCCAGCAGCCGGTAGCCCTGGGCCGCCTGGCGCTGGAGTTGCGCCTGGTAACGTTCGGCATCGTCCAGGTGCGGGCGCAGTATCCGCATCAGCGTCAGGCTGGCCAGGCACAGCGGATGATCGGGCAACAAAGGCTGGAAGGTCAGGGGCATGACGGCTGTCTCCTGGAAAGATGACCCCACTCTAGGCAGCCGATGGCCTAGGCTATAGAGCCAAGAAAGATACAAACGACCAGGCCATGACTCTCACCGCTGCCCTCGACAGTCGCCTCGCCCTGCCGCTCTACCGGCAGCTCTATCAGCGCTTTCGCCAGGCGCTGGACGAAGGGCGCCTGCGACCCGGTGACCGGGTGCCCGCGGTGCGCGCCCTGGCGGCGGAGCTGAACGTGGCCCGGGGAACGGTGGAGATGGCCTATCAGCAGCTGATTGCCGAAGGCTTTCTGCTGCCGCGCGGTCCGGCCGGGACCATCGTCTCGCCCCAGTGGCGTCGCCCGGCCGCACCAGCACCGGCCTTACCCTCCTCACCGGACGCCGCGGCGATCCATGCCGGTGGCGCGCCGCTGCCCCTGCAGCTGGGCCTGCCGGCGCTGGACGCCTTTCCGCGCAAAGGCTGGACGCGCCTGGCCGCGCGGCAGTTGCACAGCCAGGGCCGGGAGGGGCTGGTCTATCCCGATGCCCGGGGTCACGCCGGTCTGCGCGCCGCCCTCGCCACCTACCTGGGCCTGTCCCGCGGGATCGCCTGTGCTCCGGAGCAGGTGTTCGTCTGCGCGGGCTATCGCGCCTGTCTGGACCTGATCGTCCAGACGCTGCTGGCGCCCGGCGACGCCTGCTGGTTCGAGGAGCCCGGCTATTTCATCGCCCGCCAGGCGCTACAGGGCGCCGGCCTGGCTCTGGTGCCGGTGCCCGTGGACGCGGCGGGACTGGACGTCGCCGCCGGTCTCGCCCG
>NZ_JASCON010000123.1:0-9947 GCF_029959585.1 Pseudomonas sp. PS02302 | reverse complement strand
GGCCTCCATTGGCAAAGCCTCTGGAGGCCCGCATGACGCATCGCCCATCACTGTCCATCCTCTCCCTGGTGCTGGGTCTCGCCCCCACCACCGTGGCTCTGGCCGCGCCAGTGGGGACCGGTCAGCCCGAGCAGCTGCACTTCGCCGATGACGGCGTCATCCCCAATAGCCGCCTGCCCGTGCTGCTCTATCGCCAGGTGCCGCTGGAGGGTGCCGACCGTGCGGCGGCGCTGGAGCGACTGTTCGCCGACAACGCCTGGCCGCCGCAGTGGCGCTACGGCGTCTATAGCTACCATCACTATCATCCCAATGCCCATGAAGTCCTAGGCGTGGCGCGTGGTCAGGCTACCCTGCGCCTGGGCGGCGAGCAGGGGCAGGATGTGCAGGTGAGCGCGGGCGATGTGGTAGTGCTGCCAGCGGGCACCGGGCACCGCAACCTGGAGTCCAGCGCGGACTTCCTGGTGGTCGGCGCCTATCCGCCCGATCAGCAGGACTTCATCACCCAGCGCGCCGATCCGGCCGCCCACGCCCGCTCGGTCGGCTTGATCGCCGGGGTGTCCTTCCCGGCAAGCGATCCGGTGACCGGGCGCGAGGGCGCACTGCCGGCACTCTGGCGCTAGCAGAGGCGCGTCAGGGTGGCCTCGTCGGGCCGGCCGGCGAAAAAGGTCTTCAGCGCCTGGCGAAAGGGCTCGGGATCTTCGGCCACGGCGGCGAAGAGGGTGAGGCTGGAGTGGAACTTGAGATCGTCCGGTTGCCCGAACAGCGCGGTGGCGGACAGCTCAGGATGTGCCAGTGCCGCCGCGGTGATCTCCCGCAGGCGCGATCCCAGCAGCGGATGTGCGAGGTAGGCATTGGCCTCGTCGCGGGAGGCGATGGCGTAGTGGCGTGCCGTTTCGCTACGACCCAGTCCCTGGATCTGCGGAAAGATGAACCACATCCAGTGGCTGCGCTTGCGCCCGGCGCGGATCTCCGCCAGGGCGGTGGCATAGGTGTCGGCCTGGGCGTCGAGGAAGCGTCGCAGATCGTGAGTGGCGGTCATGGGGGAAACTCCGGGCCTTTTGCCTATCGGCAGACGGACCCGGAGGAAGTGCCGGTCACGAGACGAGCGGTCTAGCTGCGCGCCGCGCGATAGCTGACCTCGCCGCCTTCACTGACGTCGTCCAGGTCGATCCGGGAGGTCTCCGGCAGGCTCAGGCCACCGACCAGACCCAGCAGGGCGATCAGGATCAGGTAGAGCGCTGGCGAAAGGTTGCTGCCGGTGGCGCCGATCAGCCAGGTCGCCATCAGCGGGGCGGTGCCGCCGAAGATGGTGTAGGCCAGGTTGTAGGTGATGGCGCCGGCGGTGTAGCGCGTGCGGGTCGGGAAGACCTCGCTGAGCAGCGGCGCGGTCACCACGTTGCACAGTACCGCTCCGGCGCCCAGCAGCAGCGAACCCAGCAGGGCGCTGCCGAACTGGCCACTGCTGGCCAGCAGCAGCGCCGGATAGACGCCCGCCGCCAGGACCAAGCTGGCCAGCACCGTGGTCATGCGCCGACCGATGCGGTCGGTGACGCGCCCCAGCACCGGGCAGGCGGCTGCGGCGGCGAACAGGGTGATCAGGCTGATGGCCAGCGCCGCGGCCCGGTCGAAGCCGCCGGCCAGCTGCAGGTAGGTGGAGAAGTAGGTGGTGAACATATAGAAGGACAGCGCCGTCAGCGAAATAAAGGCGCCCAGGCGCAGGATGGAACGGCCTTGCAGCCTGAGCGTCTCGCCCAGCGGCGAATGGCTGACCTCATGGTCGGCTTCCAGGGCCTGGAAGGCCGGGGTCTCGTCCAGCTTCAGCCGCAGGTAGAGGCCGATCAGACCCAGCGGCGCGGCGGCCAGGAAGGGAATGCGCCAGCCCCAGTCGGCCATGGCGGCGGCGCCCAGCAGCCGCTCCAGGCCCCAGGCGGTCAGGGCCGCGCTGGCGAAGGCGAGAAAGGTCGAGACCGGCACGAAGCTGCCATAGCGCCCGCGTCTATCGCGCGGCGAATGCTCCATCACGTAGGCGCAGGCACCCGCGTATTCGCCGCCGGCGGAAAAGCCCTGAGCGCAACGGATCAGCGTCAGCAGGATCGGTGCCCAGATGCCGATGGTGGCGTAGCTGGGCAGGATGCCGATCAGGGCCGTGGCGCCGGCCATGATCAGGATGGTCAGCGCCAGGACCCGTTTACGGCCGATGCGGTCACCCAGCAGGCCGAAGACGATACCGCCCAGCGGCCGGAAGGCGAAGGCCACGGCGAACACGGCAAAGGTCTTGAGCAGCCCGGCGGTGGCATCGCCACTGGGAAAGAAGTGCGCGGCGATCAGGGTGGCGAGAAAGCCATAAAGGGCGAAATCGAACCATTCGACGAAATTGCCGATGGACGCGGCGGAGATGACCTTGCGCAGGGTGGCGGGTGAAACGGAAGTCGCTGTCTGGCTCATGGCGGGCCTCGGGAAAGGGCGGAGACGGAGGCAGAAATGGAGCGCCTTGTTTTATTGTCGAGAGATCGGGGCGTACCGCAGCTTCGACCCTAATCCTTTTCCCGTGACCGAGCAGTCCCGCCAGCGACTTGTCCACCTTTGGAACCGACTTCAGGAGCCCCGCCATGACCATGACGACCACCTATGCGGAAAAGGAGCCCGCCCGCACCGAGGTCGACGCCCTGCCGGGTGTCACCCTGCTGGAGTTCGGCGCACCCTGGTGCGGCCACTGCCGTGCCGCCCAGCCGCTGCTGGCCACGGCGCTCGCGGACTACCCCGGCATGCGCCATCTCAAGATCGAGGACGGCCCCGGCCGCCGTCTGGGACGCTCCTTTCGCGTCAAGCTCTGGCCTACGCTGATCATCTTCAAGGACGGCCAGGAACTGGCGCGGCTGGTGCGCCCGACGGCGGCGGCAGCCCTGCGCGAAGCCCTGGCCGGAGCGGACTGACCGGTCGTTCCACTCGTCCTCGCCACGCTTGACAGGGCAGGCCTGGAACATTAGTTTCAAACAACTGTTTAAACGCCCTGGCGGAAGGTCTGCAGCGACGCTGCCGCCACCCTCGACAACAAGCATTCGCAAAGAGGTAACAGTCATGCCCGATTACAAAGCCCCCCTGCGGGACATCCGCTTCGTTCGCGACGAACTCCTGGGCTATGACGCGCACTACCAGAGCCTGCCCGGTTGCGGCGACGCCACTCCCGACATGGTCTCCGCCATCCTCGAAGAAGGTGCCAAGTTCTGCGAACAGGTGCTGGCGCCGCTCAATCGCATCGGCGACCAGCAGGGCTGCACCTGGAGCGAAGAGGGGGTGAAGACCCCCGATGGCTTCAAGGAAGCCTATGCCCAGTTCGTCGAGGGCGGCTGGCCGAGCCTGGCGCACAACCCGGCCCACGGTGGCCAGGGCCTGCCCGAATCCCTCGGCATCTCCCTGTCGGAAATGGTCGGCCAGGCCAACTGGTCCTGGGGCATGTATCCCGGCCTGTCCCACGGCGCCATGAACACCCTGGAGCAGCACGGCACCGACGAGCAGAAGCACACCTACCTGGAAAAGCTGGTGACCGGCGAATGGACCGGCACCATGTGCCTGACCGAACCCCACTGCGGTTCCGACCTGGGCATGCTGCGTACCAAGGCCGAGCCGCGCGCGGACGGCAGCTACGCCATCACCGGCACCAAGATCTTCATCTCCGCCGGTGAACACGACATGGCCGAGAACATCGTCCACATCGTGCTGGCCCGCCTGCCCGACGCCCCCGCCGGCACCAAGGGCATCTCGCTGTTCATCGTGCCCAAGCGCCTGCCCGTCGCCAGCGGCGCGGCCGGCGAGCGCAACGCCGTGCACTGCGGTTCCCTCGAACACAAGATGGGCATCCACGGCAACGCCACCTGCGTGATGAACTTCGATGGCGCTACCGGCTTCCTGATCGGCCCGCCGAATCGCGGTCTGAACTGCATGTTCACCTTCATGAACTTCGCCCGCATCGGCACCGCCCTGCAGGGCCTGGCCCACGCCGAGGTGGCCTTCCAGGGCGGTCTGAAGTACGCCCGCGAGCGGCTGCAGATGAGATCCCTGACCGGTCCCAAGGCCCCCGAGAAGCCCGCCGATCCCATCATCGTGCACCCCGACGTGCGCCGCATGCTGCTGACCATGAAGGCCTTCGCCGAGGGCAGCCGGGCGATGATCTACTACACCGCCAAGCTGGTGGATATCCTCAAGTACAGCCAGGACGAGGAGCAGAAGCAGCAGGTCGAGACCCAGATGGCCTTCCTCACCCCCATCGCCAAGGCCTTCATGACCGAGGTGGGTTTCGAGGCGGCCAGCCACGGCGTGCAGATCTATGGCGGCCACGGCTACATCGCCGAGTGGGGCATGGAGCAGAACCTGCGCGATGCGCGTATCGCCATGCTCTACGAGGGCACCACCGGCATCCAGGCCATCGACCTGCTGGGTCGTAAGGTGCTGATGACCCAGGGTGAATCGCTCAAGGCCTTCACCAAGGTGGTGCACAAGTTCTGTCAGGCCAACGCCGAAAACGCCGAACTCAAGGCCTTCGTCGAACCGCTGGCCAAGCTGAACAAGGAGTGGGGCGAGATCACCCTCAAGGTCGGCATGGCCGCCATGAAGGATCGCGAGGAAGTGGGTGCCGCCGCCGTCGACTACCTGATGTACTCCGGCTATGTCTGCCTGGCCTACTTCTGGGCCGACATGGCCCGGGTCGCGGCCGAGAAACTGGCCGCCGGTACCGACGAGGCCGCCTTCTACCAGGCCAAGCTGGCCACCGCGCGCTTCTACTACGAGCGCCTGCTGCCCCGGACCCGCGCCCACGCCGAAGCACTGCTGGCCGGCGCCGGCAGCCTGATGGCCCTGGCCGAGGAAGACTTCGCCCTCGGCTACTAAAGGTCGCAGTCCCACTGAAAACCCCGCTCCGGCGGGGTTTTCGCTTTTTCACGGGCGCGAAAATCCAGGCGTTGCAGACCTCCGATCGGCTGACCAGCAGGTCAGATCATGAACCTATGTCTCCCTTTCGGTTCGGTCTTACACTCGGGTCATACCGACAAGAACACCTTCCGAGGAGACTCGACATGGCTGACTACACCCCGCCGCTTCGCGATATCCGTTTCGTGCTGGATGCCGTCCTCAAGGTCAAGGACCGCTGGAGTCAGTGGCCTGCCCTGGCCGAGGTGGTGGACGGCGAGACCGCCGATGCCATCCTCGCGGAAGCCGGCAAGCTGTGCGCCCAGGAACTGGCGCCGCTCAATCGCAATTCCGATGAGGAAGGCTGCCACTGGCAGGAGGGCGAAGTGACCACGCCCCAGGGCTTCCGCCAGGCTTACCAGGCCTTTGCCGAAGGCGGCTGGGTCGGGGTTGGTGGCGATCCCGAATACGGCGGCATGGGCATGCCCAAGGTGCTCACCGCCCAGGTCGAGGAAATGATGCACGCCAGCTGCCTGGCCTTCGGTCTCTATCCGATGCTCAGCGCCGGCGCCTGTCTGGCCCTGCACGCCCATGGCAGCGCGGAACTGAAGCAGGCCTATCTGCCCAACCTCTACAGCGGCCAGTGGTCCGGCTCCATGTGCCTGACCGAGCCCCATGCCGGTACCGACCTGGGGCTGATCCGCACCCGCGCCGAGCCCCAGGCCGATGGCAGCTACCGGGTCACCGGCACCAAGATCTTCATCACCGCCGGCGAGCATGACCTCACCGAGAACATCATCCACCTGGTGCTGGCCAAGCTGCCCGATGCTCCGGCCGGCTCCCGGGGCATCTCGCTGTTCCTGGTGCCCAAGATCCTGGTGGATGAGGCGGGTGCCCTGGGCGAGCGTAATGCCGTGGCCTGCGGCTCCCTGGAACACAAGATGGGCATCAAGGGCGCCGCCACCTGCGTGATGAACTTCGACGGCGCGGTCGGCTACCTAGTGGGCGAGGTCAACAAGGGCCTGGCCGCCATGTTCACCATGATGAACTACGAGCGCCTGGGTGTCGGCATCCAGGGGCTGGGTTCGAGCGAGCGCTCCTACCAGAATGCCCTGGCCTATGCCCGCGAGCGCCTGCAGAGTCGGTCGCCGGCCGGCATCCAGCAGGCCGCCAAGAATGCCGATCCCATTATCGTCCATCCCGATGTGCGGCGCATGCTGCTGACCATGAAGGCCCTGAACGAAGGCGGCCGGCTGTTCTCCAGCTATGTCGCCCTGCAACTCGACACCGCCAAGTACAGCCCTGAGCCCGTCGAGCGCGAACGCGCCGAGGCCCTGGTGGCGTTGCTTACCCCGGTGGCCAAGGGCTTCCTCACCGATCTCGGCCTGGAACTCTGCGTCGCCGGTCAGCAGGTATTCGGCGGCCATGGCTACATCCGTGAATGGGGCCAGGAGCAACTGGTGCGCGACGTGCGCATCACCCAGATCTACGAAGGCACCAACGGCATCCAGGCCCTCGACCTGGTCGGCCGCAAGCTGGCCGGCAGCCGCGGTGCTCTCTATCGGCCCTTCAGCGAAGAGGTCCATGGCTATCTGGGCGGTCTGCCGGCGGACAACGAATTCGCCGCACCCCTGCGCCAGGCGCTGGATCAGCTGGACGGGGCGACCGAATGGTTGCTGCAGGCCGGCGCCAGCGATCCCCATGAGCTGGGGGCGGCCTCGGTGGACTACCTGCACCTGTTCGGCTACGTCGCCTATGGCTACCTCTGGGCCCGGGCGGCAGCCGCCGCGGCGGATCAGGAGGCGACCTTCGCCGAAGCCAAGCTGGCCACCGCGCGTTTCTATTTTGCTCGCCTGCTGCCACGCACCCTGAGTCTGGCGGCTGCCGTGCGCAGTGGTGCTCAGCCGCTCTACGCCCTGGCTGAAGAGGCGTTCTAAGCTGTTGACCGACAAGGTGAAAAGCCATGTCGTGTAAGCTTTGGCTTACACGACGTCGCCGCGATAAGCCATCGCCCGGACCCAGTTAACTGCGTAATCTACACCCATCGGATCGCGGTACAGGATGTACCCAGCGTTCCAGATGATTTCAAGGAAATGTGGCCAGGATGGCCCCCCGGCATGGATGTCGGGCAGAGACTTACAGGGATAGATGGCCAAGGATTGGCGGCCCGACAAGGATGTCGGGTTAAGTCTGCGAAACCCCGCTTCGGCGGGGTTTTTTATTGCCTGCCGGAACCTGATTCAGGCCCTGCCAGTCTTAGAGGCATCTTCTTGCCTGCCCGCTATTGGAGCCTGAAATGGACCTCATCCGCCTTATCTTCGCCATCATCCTGCCGCCCGTGGGCGTCTTCCTTCAGGTCGGCTTCGGCGGCGCCTTCTGGCTCAACATCCTGCTGACGCTGCTGGGTTACATTCCGGGTATCATCCATGCCGTCTGGGTGATTGCCCGTCGCTGAACCAGCGGTCTGATCGCGGCCCAAATGCCGTGATCGCCTGGCTGACCCGAGGGTCAGCGCCGACCGGGGCGAAAGGAGCCAGAGGGCAAGACGCCTGCGCCAGGCGGGTGCCGCCCATGGTCCTGTTCGAGGCCTTTCGGCCAGCCTCTGTCGGTATCCTCGATCGACCGTCGGTTGCGCCGCGGTCAGTGACGACACCCCTCCGCAGGCCGAGGCTTTGCCGTCGCCGACCGTTTTGTCCCGTACAAGGCTTTCAGACCCCATGAATCGCGAGTCGCCCCTCGATCAGAAGCACTTCAGCCAGATCCTCAAGCGCAATCTTTCCCTGCCGCTGAGCATCGGTGTCTTCAGCGCGATCTTCTTCATCGCCATCATCTATTACCTGCTGAAGGTCACCCAGTGGGTCGAGCACACCGACCGCGTCATCAGCGAGGCCAATGCCAACTTCCGCCTGGTGGTCGATCTGGAAACCGGGATGCGCGGCTATCTGCTGAGTGGCAACGACAGCTTTCTGCAGCCCTATGAGCGCGCCCTGCCCAATGTCGAGCCGCAACTGGATGAGCTGAAGAATCTGGTCAGCGACAGTGCCGTGCAGATCCGCCGACTGGAGCGGATCGAAGCGGTCCATCGTGAATGGCGACAGTATGCGAGCCAGGTGATCGAAGCGCGGCGCAGTGGCGGCGATTTCCAGACCCCGCTGAGCGATGGCCAGGGCAAGAGTCGCATCGACAGCATCCGTCGCGACTACACGGATTTCATCGCCTACGAAGAGCAGATGCGCGCCGAGCGTACCGCGACGGCCAGCCGCATGACGGTGGTGTTCGTCGCCGCCTTCCTAATCGTCAGCCTGCTGCTGTCGGGCATCATGGCCTTCTTCGGGCGCCGCGAACTCATGCGGCTCTCCGCGACCTACACCCGCCTGCTCGATCAACAGGCCGAGCACACCGACAATCTTGAGCGACAGAGCTGGTTCCGCTCCGGCCAGAATCAGCTGTCGGAAGCGGTCATCGGTCAGGCGACGCTGGCGCCGCTGGGGCAGAGCATCCTGCAATTCCTGGCGCGCTATCTCGGCGCCGCGGCCGGTGCGCTCTATGTACGGCTCGACGACGGCAGCCTGGAGCGCGTCGCCGACTATGCCCTCGACGACGAGGGCCGCCGCCGGCGGCAGCGCCTTTCACCGGGCGAGGGTCTGGCCGGGCAGGCCGTGCTGGACGGGCGCCTCGTGGCGCTCGACCAGTTGCCCCTCGACTACCTCAAGGTCAATTCGGCGCTGGGCGAACGCCAGGCCAGTGCGGCGCTCATCGTGCCCATCGAGAACGATGGTCGGGTGAATGGTGTGGTCGAGCTGGGCTTCCTGCGCGCCCTGCGTCCGCAGGACGAAGAATTGCTGACCCTGATCGCCGACTCCATCGGCTCCTCGGTGGAAGCCGCGCGCTATCGCCAGCGGCTGCAGCAGGTGCTGGCGGAAACCCAGCAACTCAACGAAGAGCTCCAGGTACAGCAGGAAGAGCTGCGCACCGCCAACGAAGAGCTGGAAGAACAGTCCCAGGCGCTCAAGGAATCCCAGGTTCATCTGGAGCAGCAGCAGGCCGAACTGGAGCAGACCAACGAGCAACTCTCCGAGCAGGCCCAGGAACTGCTGCAGCAGCGCGACGTGCTGGACGACCGCAACAATCGCCTCAACGAAGCCCAGCAACTGCTGGAAGACCGGGCGCGCGAGCTGGAACGCGCCAGCCAGTACAAGTCCGAATTCCTGGCGAACATGTCCCACGAATTGCGTACGCCGCTGAACAGCTCGCTGATCCTGTCCAAGCTGCTGGCGGACAACCCGGTGGGCAACCTGAGTGCCGAGCAGGTGCGCTACGCCGAATCCATCTATTCGGCGGGCAACGACTTGCTCACCCTGATCAACGACATCCTCGACATCTCCAAGGTCGAGGCCGGCATGCTGGAGATCCGCCCGGAGCAGATGTCCGTGCGCCGCCTGGTGGAGGCCCTGAAGACCGCCTTCGAGCCGGTGGCCCAGAACAAGGGTGTCGCCTTCGTGGTGGAGCTGGATGCGCGGATGCCGCCGACCTTCTTCAGCGATCGCCAGCGGGTCGAGCAGATCCTCAAGAATCTGCTGTCCAACGCCTTCAAGTTCACCGAGCACGGCCAGGTGACCCTGCGCCTGTCGCTGGAAGACGGCCAGCCCAGCTTCGCCGTGAGCGATACCGGCATCGGCATCGCCGCCGAGCAGCAGGAGCTGATCTTCGAGGCCTTCCGCCAGGCGGACGGCGCCATCACCCGTCGCTACGGCGGCACCGGTCTGGGGTTGTCGATCTCCCGCGACCTGGCGCTGCTGCTGGGTGGCGCCCTGAGCGTCACCAGCCAGCCGGGCGAGGGCAGTACCTTCACCCTGCGCCTGCCGCTGGAGTACCAGGAAGCCGCCGCGCCCGGTCTGCCGGTGACGCCGATGATGGCGCAGACCGCCATGCCGACTGCGACACCCGTATCCCTGGCAACCCTGGCCGCCACCCCGCGTCCGCCCGCGCCGCCGCCCCTCACCGAGGCGGCGGCGCCGGTGGGGTCGGCCGTTGGCGCCGCCCGC
>NZ_JASCON010000122.1:0-10402 GCF_029959585.1 Pseudomonas sp. PS02302 | reverse complement strand
GGCGGCATATCGGTTGAAACATCATCGACAGGGGCAACCCTGGCTGACGTGCACCTGGTTTACGGGCGCATGATCTAGTGCTGATTTCCAGCGAAACGACCCTAGGGGTGACTTCAACCCCTAGGGGGAGAAGTCCGTCCCGAAGGTTACTGACCTGAGGAGGACTGTATGAATACGCAACCAGCAACATCGGTTTCGTCTGCGTCTCCTGACGGTGTGAAGGGCTGGCACGATCTCGATTGGGCCAAGATCCAGATCTCCGTTCGGAAAACGCAGTTGAAGATTGCGCAGGCAACAATGGCCGGTGACTGGCGTAGGGTTAAACGCCTGCAACGGTTACTGACCCATTCGTTTTATGGCCGCTGTCTGGCTGTAAGACGGGTGACTGAAAACCGGGGTCGCAAGACTCCGGGCGTTGATGGAGAAACCTGGGGGACGCCTCCAGCCAAGCTCCGCGCCGCGAAGCGTCTATCGGAGAAACGAGGCTATCGACCCAAACCGCTAAAGAGGGTTTGGATACCGAAGCCAGGGAAGAAGGAAAAGCGCCCGTTAGGCATACCGACGATGTTTGATCGGGCCATGCAAGCGCTCTACCTGTCCGCCCTGGAACCCGTCATCGAAAGCACCAGCGACCCGAAAAGTTTCGGCTTCCGGCCGGATCGCTCGACCGCTGATGCGATGGTTGAAATCTTTCAGTTAATGTCGAGAGACGACTCACCTGTGTGGGTTCTGGAAGGTGACATCAAGGGGTTCTTCGACAACATCAATCACGAGTGGCTGTGCCAGAACGTCCCTATGGACAAGAAGGTACTGCGGCTGTGGTTGAAGGCCGGGGTAATTGACCGGCGACACTTCATGGCTACGGAAGCCGGGACGCCACAAGGCGGGATTATTTCGCCGTGTTTGGCTAACGCCACCCTTAACGGCTTGGAGATGCAGCTCAAAGGCCATCTGGCCAGAAAGCTAGCGGGTACCGACGCCGATACGCCCAGAGTGCATGTGGTGCGATACGCGGACGACTTCATCATCACAGCGGCTACCAAAGAGCTGTTGACTGACGAGGTCATACCTTGGGTCGAGCAATTCCTGTCAGTACGAGGGGTGAGCTTGTCCGAAGAGAAAACGCAGATAACCCACATCCTTCAGGGCTTCGATTTCCTAGGGTGGAATTTCAGGAAGTACGTCCCGAAGTCGCCTTACCGCCGGACCAAGCTATTCATCAAGCCTTCGAAAAAGAACATCTCAACGTTCTATCGCAAGGTTAGAGAAATAGTAAAAACCAGCGGGGCATTGACTCAGGAAGAGCTAATCGGACGCCTGAATCCGGTGCTGAAAGGGTGGGCTCAATACCACTCTCCAGCCGTGGCAAAGAAAGCCTTCAGCCGGTTAGACAGCTTGATCGTCTGGCTGCTGCGAAGGTGGGCGAAGCGCCGCCATCCGAAGAAGCAAGCTAATTGGTGCCGGAATAGATACTTCCACTCCATAGGCAAGCGAAATTGGGTTTTTGCGCATCCCTACAGAGGTAAGAAGGGTGAACGCAAGTTCTGCCAGCTATACCAGCTAGCGGACACTGAGATAAGGCGACAACCGCGCCTATCGGGTGGGTACCATCCATACGATGCGGAACACGAAGAGAAATGGGAAAAACTAAGAGTTCGACGAATGCAGCACAAACTGCATTTCAGAAAACAAATCCTGTATCTCTTCCAGCGGCAGAAAGGACTCTGCGCCTTATGTGGTCACGCGGTAAATAAGGAAACTGGCTGGGACGACCATCACGTCATTCGACGGGTGGACGGCGGCAAGGACACCCTGAAAAATCGCGTGCTCATACACCCCAACTGCCACTCGCTGGTGCATAGCCAGCGGCAACAGGTAACCCTGAGATATAGCGGTCTATGATGTTAGGATCGCACGTCACAGTTGCCGGCCAGCCTATGGCTGGTTTTTCGTAAGCTTGAGCCGTGTGCTGCGAAAGTCGCAAGCACGGTTCTTAGGGGGCCCCGGGTCAGATAATGACTCCGGGGCCACCCGACCCCGACCCCTTGAAAACGCCCGGTCGGCTGACGTTCGATGAGGTGTGTTCATGATCCCCTGGCTGACCGTGGTGGGTATCGGCGAAGACGGCTACCCCGGCCTCGGCAAGCAGGCCCGCCGCGCGCTGCTGGACGCCCAGGTCATCATTGGCGGTCCACGCCAGCTGGCGCTGCTGCCACCCTGCCTTCGCGCCATCCGCGAGCCCTGGCCGCAACCCTTCGCCCTGGCCCCGGTCCTGGACCGTCGCGGCACCCCGGTCTGCGTGCTGGCCAGCGGCGATCCCATGCTGTTCGGCGTCGGCGCGAGCCTTTCGCGCCAGCTGTCGGCCGACGAACTGCAGGTGCTGCCGGCGCCCTCCTCCTACTCCCTGGCCGCGGCTCGCCTCGGCTGGCCGTTGCAGGAGGTGGCGTTGGTGTCGGTAGTGGCGCGGCCCCTGGCCGGGGTGGTGCGCCACCTGCATCCCGGCGCACGCCTGCTGGTACTGAGCAATGACGGCCACAGCCCTGCCGCCCTGGCCGCGCTGCTGGTAGACCAGGGCTTTGGCGCCAGCCAACTGCAGGTGCTGGAGCACCTGGGCGGTTCTCTGGAGCGACGGATCAGCGGCCGCGCCCAGGACTGGTCGCTGGCGGAGGCGGCAGCGCTCAACCTGGTGGCCATCGAGATCCTGAGCGAGACCGGCGAAGCGGGACTGCCACTCACCCCCGGTCTGCCGGACAGCGCCTATCGCCACGACGGCCAGCTGACCAAGCGAGACGTGCGCGCCGTGACCCTGGCGCGTCTGGCGCCGCGCCCCGGCGAATTGCTGTGGGACGTGGGCGCCGGCTGCGGCTCCATCGGCATCGAATGGGCGCGCAGCCATCCCCGCTGCCGGGTGCTGGCCATCGAGGCCGACGCCGGTCGCCAGGCCCATATCCTCCACAACCGCGACCAGCTCGGCGCCCCGGCGCTGCAACTGGTCGCCGGCCAGGCCCCGGAGGCCCTGGCCGGTCTGGCCACCCCGGACGCCATCTTCATCGGCGGCGGGCTTACCGCGCCGGGGGTACTGGATAGCTGCTGGGCCGCCTTGAAGCCCGGCGGTCGCCTGGTCGCCAATGCCGTGACCCTGCAGACCGAAGCCGCCCTGGTGGCCTTTCGCGAACGCCACGGTGGTGACCTGACCCGGTTGCAGGTGGCCCAGGCCCAGCCACTGGGCGCCTTCGATACCTGGCGCGCGGCGCTGCCTATCACCTTGCTGGACGTGGTGAAGCCGTGAGTGGCCGTCGCTCGGCAAAAGTAGAGAGGATGATTGGGTGTGCCTCCTTCATCCCTGAAGACGGTGAGCGGCGCCTGGCCCCCTCACCCCAACCCTCTCCCCGCGGGGGAGAGGGGGTGGTTGGGTGGTGGCCTGGAAGTCTGGTGCCCGGGCTGACGCCCACGACGCTTGCTGAGCACGCTGCAATGACCGGCGGGAAAGCCGCCTACGAGACCACTATTCCTATTCCGCCGCTCGATCCCGGGCAGTGGCTTTGCTCCCCTCTCCCCCCGGGAGAGGGGCCGGGGGTGAGGGCACGCCATGCATGACAAAACCTCCGCCACTCTGACGGAAGAGCACCCATGAAGATCCTCCTGCTCGGCGGCACCACCGAAGCCCTGGCCATCGCCCGCACACTGCCGGCGAAGGCGATCTACAGCCTAGCCGGTCTCGGCCGGGTGCCTCAGGACCTGCCCTGCCAGGTGCGAGTCGGCGGCTATGGTGGCGCCGAGGGGCTGAGCGCCTTTCTCCGCAGTGAAGGCATCGACCTGCTGATGGACGCTACCCACCCCTACGCCGCCCGGATCAGCCACAACGCCGCGCGGGCCGCTGCTGACGCTGGCCTCCCCTGCTGGGCGCTGCGCCGACCCGGCTGGCAGGCCGGACCAGACGACGACTGGCGCGAGGTGGCCGACTGGGCCGAGCTGCAGCGAGCCCTGGCACCCTTCGCCCGCCCCTTCTTCACCCTGGGTCGCGAGCCGCTGGAGCATCTCCAGGAGATTCCCGGCGGGCAGTTCTGGACCCTGCGCCTGCTCGACGCCCATCCCGGCCACGTCCGGGCACGGATCATCGCCGACCGCGGCCCCTTCGCCCTGGAGGCCGAGCGCGCACTCTTCGCCCAGGGTGACTTCGATGTGCTGATCAGCAAGAACAGTGGTAGCGCCGCCACCCAGCCCAAGCTGCAGGTGGCCCGCGAGCGGGGCCTGCCAGTGCTGATCCTGAGGCGCCCAGCCCTGCCTAGCGTCGATCGCGAATTCGCCAGTGTCACCGACCTGCTCACCGCCCTCGCCGAGGAAACCCCATGACCGTTCATTTCATCGGCGCCGGCCCCGGCGATCCCGACCTCATCACCGTCAAGGGTCAGCGGCTGATCCGCCAGTGCCCGGTGATCCTCTATGCCGGCTCCCTGGTGCCGCCCGCGGTGCTGGAGGGTCACCAGGCCGAGACGGTGATCGACACCGCCCACCTGGACCTGGAGGCCATCGTTGGCCACCTGGCCGCCGCCCATGCCCGCGGCCAGGACGTGGCCCGGGTGCATTCCGGCGATCCTTCACTGTACGGCGCCATCGGCGAGCAGATCCGCCGCCTGCAGGCGCTGGGCATTCCCTACGAGATCGTTCCCGGCGTGACCGCCACCGCCGCCTGCGCCGCCCTGCTGGGTTGCGAACTGACCCTGCCCGGGGTCAGCCAGACGGTGATCCTCACCCGCTATGCCAGTCGCACGGCCATACCGGAAGGCGAGGCGCTGGCCGACCTGGCCCGCCACCGCGCGACCCTGGCCATCCACCTCGGCGTCGGCCAGCTGGAACGCATCGTCGCCGACCTCCTGCCGCACTACGGCCCTGCCTGCCCGGTGGCCATCGTCCACCGCGCCAGCTGGCCGGATCAGGACAGCGTCCAGGGTACCCTGGCCAACATCGTCGAACGGGCGCGGGACAAGGATTTCCGCCGCACTGCCCTGATCCTGGTCGGCGAGGTGCTGGCACCGGGAGATTTCCAGGATTCCAAGCTGTATCGGCAAGGACCGGGGTAGCACCCGTAGGTTGGGCCGAGGCGGCTCCTCCGCCGAAGCCCAACACCAGGCGGCATCGTTGGGCTTCGCTGCGCTCAACCCAACCTACAGGCGTCCTGCTTTAATACCCCGCCCCACCCTCGCCGCCGCTGACGATGGCCACGCCCGAACTGGTCCCCAGCCGGGTCGCGCCGGCGTCCAGCATGGCCTGGGCGGTGGCTCGGTCACGCACGCCACCGGAGGCCTTGACGCCCATCTCCGGACCCACCTCCTCGCGCATCAGCCGCACATCCTCCAGGGTCGCGCCGCCGTGGCCGAAACCGGTCGAGGTCTTGACGAAGGCGACCCCGAGGTCGCGACAGATGCGGCAGGCCTGGCGCTTCTGGGTGTCGTCGAGCAGACCGGTCTCCAGGATCACCTTGAGCGGCACCGCCCCGCAGGCCGCCTGGACCGCGGCGATGTCGGCGGAGACCTCGTCCAGCAGGCCATCCTTGAGCCAGCCGATGTTGAGCACCATGTCGATCTCCCCCGCCCCGGCGGCGATGGCCTGCTCGGCTTCGAAGGCCTTGGCCGCGCTCAGCCCGGCGCCGAGCGGAAAGCCCACCACCGCGCAGACCTTGACCGCGCTGCCGGCCAGTTGCGCCGCGGCGTGGGGGACCTGGGCGGAATTCACGCACACCGAGTAGAAGCCATGGGTACGCGCCTCCTGGCACAGGCGCTCGATCTGGGCGCGGCGGGCATCGGCGGCGAGCAGAGTGTGGTCGATGGTCTTGGCGAGTTCGCCGGGTTCAAGCTGCATGGGGCCTCCTCAGGCACGGGTAGCGTATGATCGGATCAGAATTCTTGGTTGGTGCGGCCTGCACCTCTAGTCGGACTCCCGTAGCGCACCCCTCATGGATAGCAAGAAAGCCGCTCGGCTCAAGCTGATGCACCAGGCGCTGCAGGATCAGCACGCCATTCACCTGCGCGAGATGGCCCAGCTGCTGGGTGTCTCGGAAATGACCCTGAGACGCGACCTGCGGCTCCCGCCGGACGGCCTGCGGCTGCTCGGCGGTCACGTCACCCGCGATGTCGGCGGCAGCGAGGCGCCCGGCTACCAGGTGGTGGAACAGGACCTGCGCCAGGTCGAGGAAAAGCGCCGCATCGGTCGGCTGGCCGCGGCGCAGATCCGCGCCGGCGACACCGTCTTCCTCGATTGCGGGACCACCACGCCCTTCGTGGTGGACTTCATTCCCGATGACCTGGAATTCACCGCCGTCTGCCATTCGCTCAATGTGCTGCTCAAGCTGCAGCAGAAGGTCAACTGCACCCTGGTGGTATGCGGCGGCACCTTCCAGCGCAAGAACCAGATCTTCGAGAGTCGCCTGGAGACCGGGGTGCTCGACGGCGTGCGCCTCACCCACGCCTTCGTCTCGGCGGCCGGGGTGAGCGAGGACTTCGGCGTCACCTGCTTCAACTTCAATGAGGTCGAGGTCAAGCAGAAGGTCCTGCGCCAGGCCCAGCAGCGGCTGCTGCTGGTTGACCATACCAAGTTCGACGTGGTGCGCGCCGCGCATTTCGCGGCGCTCGACGACTTCGACGGGGTGGTCAGCGATGGGCGCATTCCGCGCAGCTATCGCGAGCGGATCGAGGCGAACGGCGCGCAACTGCTTACCTGATCCGCGCCGGGTCGGCCAGGCGCGCCAATAGCGCCTCGCGTTCGGCGGCGGCGAGATAGCCGGTGCGCACGCTGAAGGCGCGCCGTTCACCCGGTTGCAGCTGCTGCACCTGGCCCTTGGCGGTCTCGGCCAGATAGCCCTCCGGCTCACAGGTCGCCGGCAGCACGAAGGCCGCCACCTGCTGATTGGGGTTGTGCAGCACCCAGCGCGTGGCATGGGGCAAGGCCGCCGGGCGATAGGCCGTGTAGAAGGCGGCGCCGCCCGGATGCTCCAGCAGGAAGTGCGCCTCCCCCGCCGCGTCGGTGCCCGGCGCATCGATGAAGCTGACGATTTCCGGCTGGTAGCGCGCCGGCGCATCCAGCACCCGCAGCCGCTCCGAATCTTCGGCCAGCTCGGCGATGAAGGCCTGCCAGTCGGCGGTCGGCCGCACATGGGCCGGCACGCTGGTGCGTACCCGGGTGCGGGCTACGCCCAGCGGCTCATGGAAGCGACCGCCGGGTACGTAGGCGTAGTTCATGTGCGCCATGTACATCAGGTCCATGGGCTGGCCGGCCTGGTTTTCCACTTCCAGGCCCAGCTCGAACACGGCGCTGTCCGGCCTCAGGGTCACGCTGGGCTGGGCGCGATAGCGATCGCCAAAGCCCATGCCGTAGTCATGGCGACCGCCCAGGCGCAGGAAGTCACCCTCCGCGTCCCGGCCCAGCTCCAGCCAGGCCTCGTCCAGCGGCGCGCAGGGCAGTTCGCCGTGCAGCTCGTGGCCGTCCTCCGGCGCCGGGCAGCCGTTGCGCAGCACCCCGGCGTGGAACATGAAGCAGCCATAGGTCTCGATGATCCGCCGGGTCGGCCGCGGCTGGTCGAACAATCCGGGCATGGTCAGGCGGCAGCCGTCGAAGCAGGCGTCCCAGACCATCTGCCCCTGGTAGGGCAGCACGATCAGCCGGCCACGGCGATTCTCCAGCGCCAGGGCGCGTACCCCGGAGGGATAGATCCAGGCGCGCACCTGGAAGGCGTCGCTGGCGAGCAGGCTGCGCTCGCACGCGGTGAATTGCTCAGGCTGCAGGGGCAGGCGTACGGACATGGCGGCGCCCTCCTCAGGCGGTCTGGGCGGCGCCCACCGGCAGCCGCTCGCTGGCCGGATGACGCAGGCAATAGAGGGCGTAGGCGACGATCACCGTGAAGCACAGCAGCGGCACCGAATAGGCCAGCTGCATGTTGCCGCCGGTGTAGTCCGACAGCAGGCCCTGGAAGATCGGGATCACCCCGCCGCCGACGATGCTCATCACCAGCAGCGAGCCGCCGAATTCGGTGTCGCGGCCGATGCCGTCGACGGTCAGGCCATAGATGGTCGGCCAGCAGGGGCCGAGGAAGATGCTCACGCCCACGGCGGCGTACACCGCGGTGATGTTGGGCACCAGGATGGTGTAGGCCAGCAGGGCGATGCACAGCACCCCGTAGACGCCCAGCACCTTGGCCGGATGCCAGCGGCGCATCAGCAGGTTGGCGATCAGCTTGCCGACGAAATAGGCGGCGAAGGTGGTGAGCAGGAACCAGGAGGCGCTGCGCTCGTTCATGCCGCCGAGCTGCATGGCCAGGCGGATGGTGAAGCTCCAGACGCCGACCTGGGCGCCGACATAGAGGAACTGCGCCAGCACGCCAAAGACGAAGCGCGGATTGCGCCGCAGCCGCCCGAGGCTGGCGGCGATACCGTCGCTTTCGCTGCGCACGGCATCGTTGCCCTTGCAGGCCGGATAGCGGGTGCAGGCGATCAGCACGAAGATCAGCACCAGCACGCCGATCATCCACTGGTAGGGCGTCAGGGTGGCCTGGATCATCTGCAATTGCTGGGCGGCGGCCTCGGCGGGATTCATCTGCAGCAGCTGCGCCTGGCTGGCGTCGCCCTCCTTGAACATCACGAAGCTGCCCACGTAGACGCCGGTCATGGCGCCGAAGGGGTGGAAGGTCTGGGAGATGTTCAGCCGGCGGGTACCGGTCTCGCGCGGCCCGAGCAGGGTCGAATAGGTGTTGCAGGCGGTCTCCAGAAAGGACAGTCCGGCGGCGATCACGAACAGCGCCAGCAGGAACATGCCGTACTTGGCCATGGAGGCGGCGGGAAAGAACAGCAGGCAGCCGACCATGTAGAGGAACAGGCCGAAGAGGATGGTCGTCTTGTAGCTGAAGCGCCGCACCATCAGCGCGGCCGGCAGGGCCAGGAAGAAATAGCCGAGATAGAAGGCCGACTGGACGAAGGCGGTCTGGAAATCACTGAGCAGGAAGGCCTTCTTGAAGTGGGCGATGAGCACGTCGTTCATGCTCGCCGCGGCGGCCCAGAGCGCGAAGATGCAGCACAGCAGGATGAAGGCGAACCACGGCGTGCGGTTCAGGTAGTAGCCGTCGGCGCTGGGCCGCAGGGGTGACTGGCTCATTGTTGTTCTCCGTAGGGATGCCAGGGTGAGGGATTGCCGACCTTGCGTCAGAGATCCAGGGACGCGAGGTAGTCTTCGAAGACCGCGGCCTCGGGATAGGAGGTCTGGGTGCCGCGCCCGGTGACCGACAGTGCCGAATAGGCCACGGCCCGCTGCATGGCGTCCCGCAGGCCGAGGCCCTGGACGCGGCCATGGGCGAAGCAGCCGATGAAGGCATCGCCGGCGCCGGTGGTGTCGATGGCCGCCACCGGCTGGCCGGGAAGGCTGAATTCGCCCTCCTCGCCCACGTACAGCGCGCCCGCGGCGCCCAGGGTGACCACCACGTGGCGGATGCCGCGACCGGCCAGCACCCGCGCGGCGGCGAAGGCGCTCTCGCGATCCTGCACGGGCAGACCGCTGACCAGGGCCAGTTCGGTCTCGTTGGGGACGAAGTAATCCAGCCGGGCGAGGTGCGCGGCGCTCAGGTCGGCCACCGCCGGCGCCGGATTGAGCAGCACGGGGATGCCCAGGCGCTGGCCGCAGTCGATGGCCGCGTAGACCGTCTCCAGGGCGATTTCCAGCTGCAGCACGATCAGCGCGCAGTCGCGCAGATCGGCTTCCGCGGCCTGGATGTCGGCCGGGCCGAGGGCGGTGTTGGCGCCCTTCACGATGAGGATGCTGTTGTGCGAGTCGGGCTGGACGAAGATCGGCGCCACCCCGCTGGAGCGACCCGGCGCGCGGGTCACATGACGGGTGTCGATACCGAAGCGGCGGAAGTTGGCCAGGGTGTTGTCGGCGAACAGGTCGTCGCCGACCTTGGTCACCATCAGCACCTCGCTGCCCAGCTTGGCCGCGGCGACCGCCTGGTTGGCGCCCTTGCCGCCACAGCCGAGGGCGAAGTCCGGCGCCTCCAGCGTCTCGCCCTGCACGGGCAGGCGATCGATATAGGTGATGAGATCGACCATGTTGCTGCCGATGACCGCGATTTTGCCCATGCCGAGCGCGCCTCCGTTTTTCTTGATGTTATTAAATTAACGGCTTTTGTTAATTTTCCATCATAGATACTGCAACTCGGGGCGCAGCTCAAGCGCCGGTGATCGTCCAGGGACGACACCTTGCCGCCAGGGCTCAAGGCTGGGAGCTGCGACACGAAAATGCAGGGGCAGGCGAGTCAGACGAGGGGGCAGTACGGTAGCGGGAAGCGGCGCACCGGGGACCCGGTGCGCGCGAGGATCAGTGAAACACTTCGGCGATGAAGGCCGCGCCGATGAAGGTGCCGAAG
>NZ_JASCON010000121.1:0-10522 GCF_029959585.1 Pseudomonas sp. PS02302 | reverse complement strand
CAACCAACACTTTCAGGCTAGCGAATCGCCCCGTTCAGGAGGGCGAACGCCAGTGTCGTGGAGTGGGTCGAGCCGCATGGATGCGGCGAGAGGTCCAGTGGGCCATGGATGGCCCATCTGGACCGACCCCGGAACGGCGCTGGCGTGAGCGAAACGTAGCGTAGCGGAGTAACAGCCGCAGGCTGGCCCGAAGGGCGAGCAACGCGAGTCACCCGCAGCGCAGCGGAGGGCCGGATGTCCGGGGCAAGCGGTTTTGGTTACTTTTGTCCGGGACGCGTAGTCCGGGGCGCGCAGCCGCGACTGGCAAAAGTGACTCGCCCGGGTGGGCGAAACAAGAGTCATCAGCAAAGCACGATAATCAGCTAGGGCACCCATAAACCTAAAGTGCACTGCTGAAGCCCCGCAACAGTTGGGCTTCGCTCCCGCTCAGCCCAACCTACGAAAAATCCCCTCAGCGCACGCTCAACCTGTACCCCACCCGCTCCAGCCACTGCGCCTCCTGCTCGAAGTCGGCCTGGGTCAGGGGGTTCTCCGCCAGCCAGCCATCGGGGAATTGCACGTCCAGACTGCGCTCGCCGGCGCTGAGCTGGACGTCCGGAATGCTCTTGTGGCGGATGTGGTGGAACAGGATGGCATAGCGCAACAGCAGGGTCAGGCGCAGCAGCGGCTCGCCTTCCGGGCCCAGCTCCTGCAGGCGCTCCACGGGAATGTTGCGGCGATGACCGCGCACCAGCAGGGCCAGGGCCTGCTGGTCGCGGCGGGAGAAGCCGGGCAGGTCCGAGTGCTCGATCAGGTAGGCGCCGTGCTTGTGGTACTGGTAGTGGGCGATGTCCAGGCCGACGCCGTGCAGGCGCGCCGCCCAGCGCAGCAGTTCGGCATGATTCTCGTCGGTCAGGGCCCAGGCCTCGGCGACCTGTGCCAGGGACTTCAGGGCGCGCTTTTCCACCCGCTCGGCATGGCGCTGATCGACGTGGTAGCGCTCGGCCAGGGCGTTGAGGGTGCGCTCGCGGACGTCCTCGTGGCGGTGCCGGCCGATCATGTCGTAGAGCACCCCTTCGCGCAGGGCGCCTTCGGAAAGGTGCATCTCCTGCAGCTCCAGGGCCTTGAACAGGGCTTCGAGGATGGCCAGGCCGCCTGGCAGGATGGCGCGTCGATCCGGCTTCACGCCGTCGATGTTGAGCAGGTTGATATCGCCCTGCTTGAGCAGCTTGCGCTTGAGCCACTCGATGCCATCCGGGGTGATCTCGCCATTGCCGCGGCCGGCGGCCTGGATCGCCAGGGCCACCGCGCGGATGGTGCCGGAAGCGCCAAGGGCCTGGTGCCAGCCCATCTCGCGCAGGCCCTGGTCGATGTTCATCAACTCCAGGCGGGCAGCGGTGTAGGCGCGCGCGTACTGGGCGGCGGTGATCTTGCCGTCGGCGAAGAATCGCTTGGTGAAGCTGACGCAACCCATCTGCAGGCTCTCGCGCTGCAGGGTCTCGAAGCGCTGGCCGATGATGAATTCGGTGCTGCCCCCGCCGATGTCGGTCACCAGGCGGCGTCCGGGTACATCGGGCATGGAATGGGACACGCCCAGATAGATGAGGCGGGCCTCTTCGCGACCGGAGATGACCTCGACCGCATGGCCGAGCACGGCCTCGGCGCGCTGGATGAATTCGCCGCGGTTGCGCGCTTCGCGCAGGGCGTTGGTGCCCACCACCCGCACGGCGCCGCGCGGCATGCCGGCGATCAGCTGGGCGAAGCGGCGCAGGCAGTCCAGCCCGCGCTGGATGGCCTCTTCGCTGAGCAGACGCGACTCGTCCAGGCCGGCGGCCAGCTGGATCTTTTCGCCCAGTCGCTCAAGGATGCGGATCTCCCCGTGGGAATGGCGCGCCCGGACGATGTGAAAGCTGTTCGAGCCCAGGTCGATGGCGGCGATCAGTTCGTGGGGTTCGGCTGGCGAAGGCTGCATCTGGAGGCTCTCGGCGATAAACCGCGCCATCGTGCCAGCTAGCCGGTGACGGCTTCAAGCGCACAGCGGTTACGGTTGCGCAAAGTGGCAGAAAAAATAGGGTTTTTCCGCCTCAGGAAGCCACCTGGCCGATGAACTGGGCCAGTTCCGGTGTCTGCGGGCGGGCAAACAGCTCCTGGGGAGGACCGCTTTCGTGGACCTTGCCCTGGTGCATAAACACCAGCTTGTCACCGACCTCGCGGGCGAATCTCATCTCGTGGGTGACCATGATCAGCGTCATGCCCTCACGGGCCAGCTGCTTGACCACCGCCAGCACCTCGTTGACCAGCTCAGGATCCAGCGCCGAGGTGATTTCGTCGCACAGCAGCACCTTGGGCGACATGGCCAGGGCGCGGGCGATGGCTACCCGCTGCTGCTGACCGCCGGAGAGGCGGTCCGGATAGCTGTCGAATTTCTCCGCCAGCCCGACCCGGTCGAGCATCTGCCGGGCCAGGGCGCGGGCCTCGTCCTTGCTGGTCTTCTTGACCACCTGGGGCGCCAGCATCACGTTCTCGCCCACGGTCAGGTGCGGAAAGAGGTTGAACTGCTGGAAGACCATGCCGACCTTCTGCCGCAGCGAGCGAAGATTGACCCGGGCGGCGTCCAGGTATTCGCCGTCCACCTCGATGACGCCGTCGTTGATGGATTCCAGGCCGTTCAGGGTGCGCAGCAGGGTGCTCTTGCCCGAGCCGCTCTTGCCAATGATGGCTACTACCTGGCCTTCCTCGACGGTCAGGTCGATGCCCTTGAGCACATGGTGGTTGCCATAGTGTTTGTGCAGGGCGGTCACTCTAAGCAGCGGCATGCAGTCTCCTTTCCAGCCAGCGTGCGGCCAGCGACAGCGGATAACAGAGGATGAAATAGCCCAGGGCCGCGAGGCCGTAGACGGTGAAGGGCTGGAAGGTGGCATTGGCGAGCATGCCGCCGATCTTGGTCAGCTCGGTGAAGCCGATGATGGAGGTCACCGCGGTACCCTTGACCACCTGCACCGAGAAGCCCACGGTGGGCGCCACGGCGATGCGCAGGGCCTGCGGCAGGATCACGTGGCGCAACTGCTCGAAGCGGCTCATCGCCAGGCTTTCCGAGGCTTCCCACTGACCGTGGGGAATGGCTTCGACGCAGCCCCGCCAGATCTCGGCGAGATAGGCGCTGGTGAACAGGGTCAGAGCCAGGCCGGCGGCCAGCCAGGCGGGGACTTCCAGACCCAGCAGCGACAGGCCGAAGAAGGTCAGGAACAGTTGCATCAGCAGCGGGGTGCCCTGGAACAGCTCGATGTAGCCGCGCGCCAGCAGGCGTAGCGGCCGGAGCGTCGAGTTGCGTGCCAGCAGGACCAGTGCGCTGGCCAGGCCGCCGAACAGGAAGGCCGCCAGCGACAGCACCAGGGTCAGGCCGAGGCCGCTGGCCAGGCTGCGCAGGATGTCGGCGAGAGTGAAGTCCATCAACGCCTCCTGACGATGAAGAAGACGCCCAGCCAGTGCAGCGCCTGACGCACGCCGATGGCCATGAGCAGATAGATGAGGGTGGTCAGCAGATAGGTTTCGAAGGCGCGGAAGTTGCGCGATTGGATGAAGTTGGCGGCAAAGGTCAGCTCCTCGGTGGAAATCTGCGAGCACACCGCCGAGCCCAGCATCACGATCACCAGCTGGCTCGACAGCGCCGGCCAGACCTTGGCCAGGGCCGGACGCAGGATCACGTAGCGCAGGGTTTCGAAGCGGGTCATGGCCAGGGCCGCCGCCGCTTCCAGCTGGCCACGCGGTATCGCCTGGATGCCGGCGCGGATGATCTCGGTGGAATAGGCGCCGAGGTTGATGACCATGGCCAGCACCGCCGCCTGGCCGGCTTCGATCCGCACCCCGATGGAGGGCAGGCCGAAGAAGATGAAGAACAGCTGGATCAGGAAGGGCGTATTGCGGATCAGCTCGACGTAGACCCCGAAGGCCTGGGCGAAGGGTTTCAGGCGCCAGGCGCGGCAGGTGGCGCCGACGATGCCGATGAGGATGCCGAAGAAGCCACCGATCACCGTCAGCTCAAGGGTGTAGAGCGCCCCCTTGAGCAGCAGGTCGCTCTGCGCGAGCACGGGCTGGAAGTCGAACTGATACGCCATGGCGCGTCGATCCTCAGAGAGCGGCTGGCAGGGGATCGCCCAGCCATTTTTCGGAGTTCTTGCTCAGGGTGCCGTCGGCGCGGGCCGCATCGATAATGGCATCGACCTTGTCCTTGAGCGCCGGCTCGTTCTTGTTGACGCCCACGTACACCGGCGAGTCCTTGAGCTTGACCTTGAGCACCGGTTCCTTGGCCGGGTTGCGGGCGCCGATCACCTTCATCACCACGCTGCCGCTGGCGATCAGCTCGGACTGCCCGGCCAGGTAGGCGGCGATGGTGGAGTTGTTGTCCTCGAAGCGCTTGATCACGCTGTCCTTCGGCGCCACGTCGGTGAGTGCCAGGTCTTCGATGGAGCCGCGGGTGACCGAGATCACCTTGCCGGCCAGCTGCTCGGGTGTGCTGATGGCGGCATCCTTGGGACCGAAGACGCCGAGATAGAAGGGCGCATAGGGCTTGCTGAAGTCGATGACCTTTTCCCGGTCGGGATTCTTGCCCAGGCTGGAGATGACCAGGTCGACCTTGCCGGTGGTCAGGAAGGGAATGCGGTTGGTGCTGTTGACCGGGGTGACTTCCAGCTTCACGTTCAGCTTGTCCGCCATCAGTTGCGCGGTGTCGATATCCAGGCCGCGCGGTTTGAGATCCGGGCCGATCGAGCCGAAGGGCGGGAAGTCCTGCGGCACGGCGACCTTGAGCACGCCGCACTGCTGGATATCGGCCAGTTGGTCGGCCTGGGCGGAGGTGTGCAGGGCGGTCAGGCCCAGGGCGAGCAGGGAGAGGGCGGTCCAGCGCTTGAGCATGACGAGACTCCGGAAGCAGGTTGGGATGGCTCTGCCCAGTGCATTTCATGTGCCAGCCACCTGCCGGAGGGGCGCAAGGGCCGCCAGGCTTGAGGATTGGTCTTACTGGTCTGAACAGTTGCTCGCCACGGCCGCCTGCCCTGGCGCCTGTCGTGAGCCGCTTTGGTGCGCGGCTATAGCGGCGTGCTCTGCCTTGGGGCTGCACTTGAAGTCGTTGGGAATTGGGCATAAAAGGCAAGCTTCCGGACTGACTGGCCTGACCACGCCATGCCCCTCGCTGCCACCCGCGCCGTACCCCAATATGCCGTCGACGCCATTCGTCGGCTGATCGAGACCGAAGGCTATGCCCCTGGCGCGGCCCTGCCCGCGCAGCGTGAGCTGGCCGAACGGCTGGGTGTCAGTCGCGCCTCCCTGCGCGAGGCGCTGTCCACCCTGAGCGCCCTGGGCCTGGTCAGCGTCCAGCCCGGGCGCGGCGTCTATGTGCAGGCGGCGACGGGTACGCTGGACGGACACTGGCCCTTCGCCGACGAGGTGACGGCCGCCCATGTCTTCCAGCTGAGATTCGCCCTGGAAGGCTTCGCCGCCGGGCTGGCCGCCGTCACCCTGGGGCCCGCCGACCTGGATCGCCTGGAGGTCAATCTGGCCGCCCTGCACCGGGCGCTGCGGGCCAACGAGCTGGAAGAGGCGGCCGTACTGGACTTCGACTTCCATCGCCAGCTGCTGCTGGCCGCGGACAACCCGGCCATGCTGGCGGTGATCACCAGCAGCCCCGAACGCTTCCACGAGAGCCAGAAGCTGCCCTTCGTGCGCCCCGAGCGCGCCCTGGAAACCTGGCAGGAACACCGGCGCATCCTCAGGGCCCTGAGCCGCCGCTCGCCCGCGGCGGCGCAAAAGGCCATGCGCGAACATATCCGCAATGCGGCCCTGCGCAGTGGAACCCCCTTCACGGTTCCTGCTGTCTAAGCAGCGATCCACGATCGGTGGAACGGTGATCGCCCAAGGTTGCAAAGGCTGCGGAAATGCAGCTCAACTCCGCTTTCTCAGGCCTTGTCGCCCGTTTGCCGGATCGTGAACCACCTCTGCCATCAATGCCGGTCATAGCCACCATCAATGTTCGAATGCTTTCGAAGTGACGGCGGCAGGGCTATCATGGCTGTACTTCAAGTCGCACCCGAATTCGGAGAGAGTCAATGAGCGAATACATCACCAACGTCAGCGACGCCAGCTTCGAGCAGGACGTGCTGAAGTCCGACAGCCCCGTGCTGGTCGACTACTGGGCCGAATGGTGCGGTCCGTGCAAGATGATTGCCCCGGTTCTGGACGAGATCGCCAAGGACTACCAAGGCAAGCTCAAGGTCTGCAAGCTGAACATCGACGAAAACCAGGACACCCCGCCGAAGTACGGTGTGCGTGGCATCCCGACCCTGATGCTGTTCAAGAACGGCGCGGTCGAGGCCACCAAGGTCGGTGCCCTGTCCAAGTCGCAACTGGCCGCCTTCCTCGACGCCAACGTCTGAGGCAGCCAGTCGAAAGCCCCGCCATGCGGGGCTTTTTTATGCCCGGACGGCTGGACGAGTACCCATGCAGGTGCTAGATTCCAGCCACGACCCCATCAGCGGGCCGTCTTCTCATCTGCTGTAGCCGTCAGTTCTCCTCTTCAGAACGCATCCCGCGAAGCTAATCTCGCATCCGGCCGCTCAGCTCGATTCCCTCCTTCGCCTCTTCTCACGTCAACATACGTCTATGAATCTGACCGAACTCAAGCAAAAGCCCATCACGGAACTGTTGGAAATGGCGGATGCCGCGGGCTTGGAAAACATGGCCCGGTCCCGCAAGCAGGACATCATCTTTGCGCTGCTCAAGAAGCACGCCAAGGGTGGCGACGAGATTTCCGGGGATGGCGTGCTGGAGATCCTGCAGGACGGCTTCGGCTTCCTGCGTAGCGCCGACTCCTCCTACCTGGCCGGTCCCGACGACATCTATGTCTCTCCCAGCCAGATCCGCCGCTTCAACCTGCGTACCGGCGACACCATCATCGGCAAGATTCGTCCGCCGAAAGAGGGCGAGCGCTATTTCGCGCTGCTCAAGGTCGACACCATCAACTTCGACCGTCCGGAAAACGCCAAGAACAAGGTGCTGTTCGAGAACCTCACGCCCCTGTTCCCCACCAAGCGCCTGACCATGGAAGCCGGCAACGGCTCTACCGAAGACCTCACCGGTCGGGTCATCGACCTCTGCGCCCCCATCGGCAAGGGTCAGCGCGGGCTGATCGTCGCGCCGCCCAAGGCCGGCAAGACCATCATGCTGCAGAACATCGCGGCCAACATCACCCGCAACAATCCCGAGTGCTACCTCATCGTGCTGCTCATCGACGAGCGTCCCGAGGAAGTGACCGAGATGCAGCGCACCGTGCGCGGTGAAGTGGTGGCCTCCACCTTCGACGAGCCGCCGACCCGCCACGTGCAGGTCGCCGACATGGTGATCGAGAAGGCCAAGCGCCTGGTCGAGCACAAGAAGGATGTGGTCATCCTGCTGGATTCCATCACCCGTCTGGCCCGGGCCTTCAACACCGTGATCCCCAGCTCCGGCAAGGTGCTCACCGGTGGTGTCGACGCCCATGCCCTGGAGAAGCCCAAGCGCTTCTTCGGCGCCGCGCGTAACATCGAGGAAGGCGGCAGCCTGACCATCATCGCTACCGCGCTGGTGGAAACCGGCTCGAAGATGGACGAGGTGATCTACGAGGAATTCAAGGGCACCGGCAACATGGAGCTGCCCCTGGAGCGTCGGATCGCCGAGAAGCGCGTCTTCCCGGCCATCAACATCAACAAGTCCGGCACCCGCCGCGAAGAGTTGCTCACCGACGAGGAAGAGCTGTCGCGCATGTGGATCCTGCGCAAGATCCTGCATCCGATGGACGAGATCGCCGGCATCGAATTCCTCCTCGACAAGTTGCGTCAGACCAAGACCAATAGCGAGTTCTTCGATTCGATGAGGCGCAGCAAGTAAGGCGCAGTCGCATGCAAAGGCCGGGAAATCCCGGCCTTTGGCGTTTCTGGGCCAGTGCTTTCTCGATGCGCGACTCAGGCGGTAGACTGCCAGACTTTCCCCAGCGCCAAGAGGCCGCATGCAATACCGAGATCTGCGTGACTTCATCCGCAGCCTGGAGCAGCGTGGTGAACTGAAGCGCGTGACCGCCCCGGTCTCGCCGATCCTCGAGATGACCGAAATCTGCGACCGGACCCTGCGCAAGCAGGGCCCGGCGCTGCTGTTCGAGAATCCCGTGGGCTTCTCCATGCCCGTGCTGGGCAACCTGTTCGGTACGCCGCAGCGTGTGGCGCTGGGCATGGGCGCCGAGGACGTCGGCGCCTTGCGCGAGATCGGCAAGCTGCTGGCCTTTCTCAAGGAGCCCGAGCCGCCCAAGGGCCTCAAGGACGCCTGGTCGAAGCTGCCGATCTACAAGAAGGTCATCAGCATGGCGCCCAAGGTGCTCAAGGATGCGCCCTGCCAGGAGGTGATCGAGGAGGGCGAGGCGGTCGATCTGGGCAAGTTGCCGATCCAGCACTGCTGGCCGGGCGACGTGGCGCCGCTGATCACCTGGGGCCTGACGGTCACCCGCGGACCCAACAAGGAACGCCAGAACCTCGGCATCTATCGCCAGCAGGTCATCGGTCGCAACAAGCTGATCATGCGCTGGCTGAGTCACCGGGGCGGTGCCCTGGATTTCCGCGAGTGGTGCCAGAAGCATCCTGGCCAGCCCTATCCGGTGGCCGTGGCCCTGGGCGCCGATCCGGCCACCATCCTCGGCGCGGTCACCCCGGTACCCGACACCCTGTCCGAATACGCCTTCGCCGGCCTGCTGCGCGGCAGTCGCAGCGAACTGATCAAGTGCGTGGGCAACGACCTGCAGGTGCCGGCCAGTGCCGAGATCGTGCTCGAAGGGGTCATCCATCCGGGCGAGACCGCGCCGGAAGGGCCCTATGGCGATCACACCGGCTACTACAACGAGGTCGATACCTTCCCGGTCTTTACCGTGGAGCGCATCACCCGGCGCCGCGATCCCATCTATCACAGCACCTACACCGGGCGTCCGCCGGACGAGCCGGCCATCCTCGGCGTGGCGCTCAACGAAGTCTTCGTGCCCATCCTGCAAAAGCAGTTCCCGGAGATCGTCGACTTCTACCTGCCGCCGGAAGGCTGCTCCTACCGCATGGCGGTGGTGACCATCAAGAAACAGTATCCCGGCCACGCCAAGCGGGTGATGCTGGGCGTCTGGTCGTTCCTGCGACAGTTCATGTACACCAAGTTCGTGATCGTCACCGACGACGACATCAACGCCCGCGATTGGAACGACGTCATCTGGGCCGTGACCACGCGCATGGATCCCAAGCGCGACACCGTGATGATCGACAACACCCCCATCGACTACCTGGACTTCGCCTCGCCGATCTCCGGCCTGGGCTCGAAGATGGGCCTGGATGCCACCCACAAGTGGCCGGGTGAAACCACCCGCGAGTGGGGGCGGGCGATCGTCAAGGACGAAACGGTGGTCAAACGGGTGGACGAGATGTGGTCCAGTCTCGGGATCGACTAACGGAGACGACGATGAAGGTCACCCTGCAGCCCTCGGGTGCGGTACTGGAAACCCAGCCCGGTGAAGCCATTCTGGACGCCGCGCAGCGCCTCGGCTACAGCGGGCCGCACAGCTGCCGCAATGGCAATTGCCAGCTCTGCGCCGCGCTGCTGGTGGAGGGCCAGGTTACCCAGCACGGCCAGGCCGTCGATCATGGCGAGATCTATGTCTGCGTGGCCGTACCCCTGAGCGACTGTCTGCTGCAGTGGGACGGCGTCCTCGCGCCCGGCGAATTGCCGGTGCGTCAACTGGCCTGTCAGGTGGTGGCCCTGGACGACGTGGGTGGCGATGTCCGGCGGGTGCGCCTGCGTGCTCCCGCCGGGCGGCCGCCGCGCTATCACGCCGGTCAGTACCTGCTGATCCAGCGCGACGACGGCAAGCAGTCGGCCTTTTCCCTGGCCTCGGCGCCCCATCAGGGGCGTGAGCTGGAATTGCACGTGCTGGCGCGTGAGGCCAGCAGCCAGGCGCTGCTGGCGCAGCTGGAAAGCAAGGGCATGGCCCAGGTCGAGCTGCCCTATGGCGACGCCCACCTGGCCGAACTGCCCGAAGGTCCCCTGGTACTGATCGCCGCCGGGACCGGCATGGCCCAGATGCACAGCCTGATCGAAGACGCCCGCACCCGCGGCTTCGCCCATCCGGTGCATCTCTACTGGGGCGTGCGCACGCCGGACGACTTCTATGCCATCGAGGCCTGGGACGCCTGGGCGGAGCTGCCCAATCTCACCCTGAACCGGGTGGTGAGCGATGCCTGTGGCTGGGCAGGGCGCTGTGGTCTGCTGCACGAGGTGGTACGTGCGGATTTCGCCGACCTGAGCGGCCTGCACGTCTATGCCAGCGGCTCGCCGGCGATGGTCTATGCCACCCTGGACGCCCTGGTGGAAGCCGGCATGGACGCACACCAGATGCGCGCTGACGTCTTCGCCTACGCGCCGCGGGGGTGAGCCTATCGCGGCCATGGGCCGCTCCTACGGGTAAGCTCTACCTGTAGGAGCGGCCCATGGC
>NZ_JASCON010000120.1:0-10791 GCF_029959585.1 Pseudomonas sp. PS02302 | reverse complement strand
ATGTTGGGCTTCGCTGCGCTCAGCCCAACCTGCACGAGCGCCCCCTCTCCCTCCGGGAGAGGGCAGGGGTGAGGGAAGCTTGCGCACGAAGATCGGTTCCAGCCGCGGCCACGGCAATCTCTACCCCAGCCAGCTTGGTCCTGCCGGTAGGAGCGGCCCATGGCCGCGATCTCCTGGAGGTTCAACCCCAGGGTGAAGACCAGGCTAGCATCCCAAGTGAACCTTCCACCCCATTTGTCACGTTACCCAGGCCAACGCTGGCGCCAGGCCTAGCACGCCAACCCCTGCCATCGCTGCTAGGCTGGGAACCTCCAACAGCGGTACAGGAAACTCCCATGCCCAACCATATCCTCGATCACCGCATCCTCGGCGAATCCCTGCAGGCGGTGGAGATCGGTCTCGATCCCGGCGAGACGGTGATCGCCGAGGCCGGTGCCATGACCTACATGGAGGCCGACATCGACTTCACCGCGCGCATGGGCGACGGCTCCGCTGGCTTGCTCGGCAAGCTCTGGGGCGCCGGCAAGCGCATGCTCGGCGGCGAGTCGCTGTTCATGACCCATTTCACCAACGAAGGGCGCGAGAAGCGTCACGTCGCCTTCGCCGCGCCCTATCCGGGACAGGTGGTTCCGCTGGACCTCGCCGCCCTGGGCGGCACCCTGTTCTGCCAACGCGACTCCTTTCTCTGCGCCGCCAGGGGCACCCGTATCGGCGTGGCCTTCACCCGCCGCCTGGGCGCCGGCTTCTTCGGTGGCGAGGGCTTCATCCTGCAGCGGCTGGAGGGGGATGGCATGGCCTTCGTGCATGCCGGCGGCACCGTGATCCGCAAGGAGCTCAGGGGCGAGACCCTGCGCCTGGACACCGGTTGCCTGGTGGGTTTCACCAGCGGCATCGACTACAACATCAAGCTGGCCGGAGGCCTGCGCAGCATGCTGTTCGGCGGCGAAGGCCTGGTGCTGGCGACCTTGAGCGGTCACGGCACCGTGTGGATCCAGACCCTGCCCTTTTCCCGGCTAGCCGGTCGGGTCCAGGCCGCGGCCGGCGGCGTCACCGGTGAACGCCGCGCCGGTGGCGACTGATCCGTTCGGGCCACCCCGGGCATGCCCGGCGGTGGCTCAGCTGCCCAGCTGACGGCGAAACTGGCTGGGTGGTACGCCCTGGGCCTGGCGGAAGCGCCGGGAAAAGTAGGCTTCATCGGCGAAACCACAGCGCATGGCGATCTCGCCCACCGAGAGTTCGGTGTCCAGCAGTAGGCTCCTGGCCAGGTGCATGCGGCGCTCCAGCACCAGTTCGCTGAAGGTCTTGCCGGTTTCCTTGCGCAGCCAGTGCGACAGGTAGTTGGGCGACAGGAAGCTGGCCGCCGCCACGGTCTTCAGGTCCAGTTCGGGATCGGCAAGATGATGGCGTACGTACTCGGTCATCCGTGCCAGGGCGTTGCGGCGGTTGCGTCGGGTGGCATTGGCCGCAGCGAGCGCCTGTAGGGGATCGGCGTAGGCCCGGCAGACGAGAGCGATGAGTTGCAGCAGACAGCCCTTGAGGTATTCCCGCGTGCCGAAGGGGCGTTCCGCCGCGGCATCCAGGGCCTGCATCCGCTCGAGCAGAGCGAGCACCTCCGCCCAGTCCTGCTCGTCCAGGGCGAAATCCAGCTCGCCCTGGAAACGAAAGGGCGCGAGTTCGGGTGCCTGCTGCAGGCTGACGTCTTCCAGGTCCAGGGGCGAGCAGTCCAGGTGGGGCAGCAGGAAGTGCTGGTCGAAGTTCAGCAGCAGCGCCCGGCTACCGGGTTCCGGCGGGATGTGATGCAGCCGATGCGGCAGGACGAAGGCCAGGCTGCGTTCGGCGAAGGGCCGCTCGACGTTGCCGATGCGCTGGCTGCCCGCCGCGCCCAGATTGACCTGGATCTGGAAATACTCGTGACGATGGGGCAGGGGCTCGCCGGTGGAAAAGGATTTTTCGCGGATATGGAAGTCGGCCTTGGCACTGCGTTGACGCATGCCAAAAGTGGGAACGCGGGGGGTGGCACGCATCTTTCTCTCCAAAGGCGGGCGCAGAAACGCTGCCGGTAAAGGTGTCGCTGCGCGGGCGCTGGCGATCGTCCAAGTCGAGCAAGGAGCGGCCTTCACTCGATCCGCTCTAGCCCGCGACTCCATTCCCGTCCGGATAGGTGTCGGGGCGCGTAGGGGAATCTGGATTTATCCACGCACTTGATGGCTGACCCCTTCGCCAGGCTTCTCGGACGGTTGTCAAGGTGTAGTCATACGATAACCTACATCTGTTGCAACAGGGGTAATGCCGTTCCGCCGGCGGCCCCGGGAAACCTCCCGCCACGCGCTCTCCAACAATAAAAAGGGGCTCTGGAATGTCGACTCTCTCTACCTCTCCCAAGACGGCCGCCATTGGCGATGCCGCCGCCGCCCGGGCACTGCCGACGCGGCGCCGCTGGTTCATGCTGACGTTGCTGCTGGTCGCCACCGTCATCAATTACGTGGACCGGGTGAACATCTCCATCGCCGCACCCTTCCTGTCCCGCGACCTCGGCCTGGACAAGATCCAGATGGGCCTGATCTTCTCCGCCTTCGCCTGGACCTACGCCTTCGCCCTGGTGCCCGCCGGTTTCATCGCCGATCGCTTCGGCTCGCGGCTGGTGTACGGCGCCTCCCTGATCACCTGGTCCGCCGCGACGGTGGGGCAGGGCCTGGTCGGCGGCTTCGCGTCGCTGTTCGGCCTGCGGCTCGCCGTCGGCGCGCTGGAAGCGCCGGCCTTTCCGGCCAACAGCCGGGCGGTCACGGTGTGGTTCCCGGCGCGCGAGCGCGGCATGGCCAGCAGCATCTACGTCTGTGGCCAGTACCTCGGCACGGCGCTGTTCACCGGGGGGCTGCTGTGGCTCGCCACTCACTACAGCTGGCGCCACGTGTTCTATGTGACCGGCAGCGCCGGCATTCTCTTCGGCCTGGTCTGGCTGTGGCTCTATCGCGATCCGAGCGAGTGCAAGAAGGTCAGCCCGGAGGAGCTGGCCTATATCGAAGAAGGCGGCGCCCTGGTCAAGAGCGCGGGCGAGCGTACGCGTTTCGACTGGCGGCAACTGGCTGAACTGCTCAGCTACCGGCAGGTGTGGGCGATCTGCCTGGGCAAGTTCGCCAGCACCTCGGCGTTGTATTTCTTCCTCACCTGGTTCCCTACCTATCTGATGGAGGAACGGCAGATGAGCACCATCAAGGTCGGCATCTTCGCCGTGCTGCCCTTCGTCGGCGCCACCGTGGGCATCCTGCTGGCCGGGGCTGTATCGGACCTGCTGATCCGTCGTGGCTGCTCGCTGTCGTTCGCGCGCAAGCTGCCGCTGGTGGTGGGGTCGGCACTGGGCATGTCCATCGTGCTGGTCAACTTCACCGACTCCAATCTGTTGTGCATCGCCATCCTGACCTGCGCCTTCTTCGCCCAAGGAATCGCCTCGGCGTCCTGGGCAGCGGTTTCGGAGGTGGCACCCAAGGAGCTGATCGGCGTCACTGGCGGCTTCACCAGCCTGGCGGCAAATATCGGCGGGATCGTCACCCCCACGGTGATCGGTTTCATCGTGCAGAACACCGGCAGCTTCGCCTACGCCTTCTGGTTCATCGGCGCGGTGGCCCTGATGGGCACGCTGTCCTACTCCTTCCTGCTCGGTCGGCTGCACCGCATCGAATTGCGCCCGCGCTGAGCGCCTGCGGGTAGGCCGCGTCGAAAGCCGCCACTCCATTCGGGAGCGGCGGCTTTCGTCCGTGGAGGGAGCGGGGCCGCACCGATCAGGAGCCGTCTTTTGTCCAGACGATGGCCGGAAAACTGCAAATCCCCTCGATGACGTTCTCCTAGCATGAGGTCACCCACCCGCTCAGGACGATCCCCATGCTCGTCGATGCCACCGCTTCCTTCGCCTCACCTCTGCCGCCTCTGCCAGCGCCACCGCCGCCTGCAAGCATCGCTATCGCCGGCCATGGCGAGCGCTTCTTCGTCGGCCGGGTGTTCTGCCTGGGGCGCAACTATGGCTGGGACGGGACGCCCACCGTCCGCGGGGCCACGCCGCTGTATTTCATGAAGCCCGCCAACGCGGTGATGGACGCCCGAGGTGAAGTGCCCTTTCCGCCAGCCACCACCGAGTTCTGCCATGAGGTGGAACTGGTGGTGGCCATAGGTCGCGGCGGCTTCCGCATCCCGGTGGCGACGGCGCTCGAGCACGTCTGGGGTTACGCCGTGGGATTGGACATGACCCGCCGCGACCTGCAGGCCCGAGCCAAGGCCGAGGGCCAGTCCTGGGAGGCAGCCAAGGGCTTCGACGGGGCGGCGCCCATTGGACCGCTGTTCCCTGTCGCCCAGTGTGGCCATCCCATCCAGGGCGCCATCTGGCTCGCGGTGAATGGCGAGGAGCGGCAGCGCGCCGATCTGGGCGAACTCATCTGGTCGGTTGCCGAGGCCATCAGCCTGCTGTCCGGCTACCTACCGCTACAGCCCGGCGACCTGCTCATGACCGGTACGCCGCCCGGAGTCACGCCACTCGCGGCTGGCGACATCATCACCGCCGGCATCGCCGGTCTCGGGCGGCTCGATCTGGTGGTCGGCCACCCTCCGCAACCCTGGAATCCTGGAGAACAACAATGAACGAGACTTCCACTCCGCGCATCGCCCTGGTGACCGGTGCCGGCAGCGGCATCGGCAAGGCCGTGGCCCTGGCCCTGCTCGATGCGGGCTTCACCGTGGTGCTCGCCGGGCGGCGCAGTGAGCCGTTGCAGGCACTGGTCGACCAAGCCCTGGGGCAGGGTCAGCAGGCCCTGGCGATCCCCACCGACGTGCGCGATCCGGCCAGCGTGGAGCGACTTTTCGTCCAGATCGAGCGGGAGTTGGGGCGCCTGGACCTGCTGTTCAACAATGCCGGCGTCAACGCCCCCGCGGTGCCGGTCGACGAGTTGCCGCTGGACAACTGGGACAACGTCCTCGCCACCAACGTCACCGGCGTCTTCCTGTGCGCCCGCGCGGCCTTCGGCCTGATGCGGCGCCAATCGCCCCAGGGCGGGCGGATCATCAACAACGGCTCCATCTCGGCCCACGCCCCGCGGCCGTTCAGCGCGCCCTACACGGTGAGCAAGCATGCGGTGCTGGGACTGACCAGGAGCCTGGCGCTGGATGGTCGGGCCTACGACATCGCCTGTAGCCAGATCGACATCGGCAACGCCCTCACCGAACTGTCGGAGCGCATGACCCGGGGCGTGCGTCAGGCCAATGGCGAGACCGCCGTGGAGCCCATGTGCGACGTCCGGCATGTGGCCGATGCGGTGCGCTACATCGCCGGACTGCCGCTGTCGGCCAACGTCCTGAATCTGACCGTGATGGCGACGAAGATGCCCTTCGTCGGCCGCGGCTGAAACCCGTGGAGGAATTCCCCATGAGCAAACCCGTCATCCTGCAACTCAGCGCCATCCTGATTCCGGCGATCCGCGAGCGCCTCGCCGAGCGCTTCGAGGTACACCGCTACTTCGAGATCGAAGACCAGGCGGCCTTCCTCGTCAGCCACGGTGCCCGTATCCGCGGCGTGGTGACCGGCGGCCATACCGGCATCGCCCGGACACTGCTGGAGCAGTTGCCGGCGGTGGAAGTGATCGCCGTCAATGGGGTCGGTACCGATGCCATCGACCTGGCCTACTGCCGCGACCGCGGCATCAAGGTGGCGGCGACCCTGGGTGCCCTGACCGAGGACGTGGCCGACCTGGCCGTAGGCCTGCTCATCAGCGCCTGTCGCGGACTCATGGCAGGCGACGGCTTCGTTCGCGCGGGCCACTGGGCCAGCAGTCCCACGCCGCTGGCACCGTTGCCGCTGGCGCGCCGCTTCAGCGGCATGCGCGTCGGGATCGTCGGCCTGGGCCGGGTCGGACGGGCGGTGGCCACCCGGGTCGCCGCCTTCGGTTGCCCGGTCGCCTACACCGATCTGCGGCCGATGACCGATGTCGAGCACACCTTCGTGGGTGACCTGGTCGAACTGGCCCGCCAGAGCGATGCCCTGGTGGTCGCCGCAGCGGCGGACCAGGCCAGTGGCATCATCAATGCCCAGGTGCTGGAGGCGTTGGGCCCGGACGGCTTTCTGGTCAACATCGCCCGCGGCAAGCTGGTCGATGAAGCCGCGCTGATCGCCGCCCTGCGCGAAGGGCGGATCGCCGGGGCCGGGCTGGACGTCTTCGTCGAGGAGCCGCGGGTACCGGCGGCGCTGAGGGAGGATTGGCGGGTAGCGCTGCAACCGCATCGGGCCAGCGCCACGCTGGAAACCCGCACGCGGATGGGCGAGATGGTGATCGAGGCCCTGGAGACGGGCCTCGCCGGGGGCGAACCGGTCGGGCGCGTGGCCTGAGTCGGCCTCAGGCCCGCTGCAGGGCGCTCTGGGGCGCCATGCGCTCCAGCCAGTCACGCCAGCGCACCCGGCTGTCGTGGACCAGCCAGCCGTCCTGGCGGGCGAAGCTTTCCGACAGCCAGAGGCCGCGGGTCGACACCGGCAGGCGCTGGCCGGCGGACAGGGTGTAGAGCTCGCCAGTGGGCTTGCCGTCGTCCAGGGCGACCAGATAGAGGTCCGGGCGCTGGCGCGCCAGACGCGCCAGCAACTGGCCGTTCTCGATCTTCTCGTCGACGTGGAACAGGCTTGGCGCCTTGCATTCCTTGGGCAGTTCCAGCAGCAGGTCATAGACCAGTTGTAGCGAGGCGGTGGGGGTGTGCACATAGGCGCGGGGGCGTTCCAGCAGCGCCAGGCTGCCGCAGCGCACCGGCCGCGCCGCGCCCGAGCGCGGGGTCAGGCGAAAGGCCACGTCTTCGCGGTAGGGCAGGGCCGGGGCATAGGGCGTCGGCAGCCAGGTGTCGGCGAAGCGGCCGGCCAGCCAGCCGCGCGGCGTCTCGATCAGGCACTCCTCGGCCACCTCCTGCACGGCGGTGAGCAGCGGCAGGGCCAGTTCGTGGGTCGGGATGTAACCGGAGATCAGCTTGAGCACCACGTCGCCCCGATCGGGCCGGCGCTGGCGCACCAGCAGCCAGTGGTCCTGGCCCTGCCAGTTCAGCGTCAGGCGCACCGAGACGCCCAGGTTGGCGAGCTTCGCACTGAAGTGCTGGGCATCCTCGATCTCGATCGGCTTGCGCCGCTCCAGCATCTCGCTGAAATTCAGCGGTTGGCCGAGCGCCTGGTAGGTGAGGCCGTCATGATTGGCCTCGACCGAAAGGGGCAGGGTCTTGAACGCCTTGGGATTGTGGCGGGCTATGAGCTGGGGCATGGCCGACTCCTGTTGTAGTGTGCCGCGGACGCGCCGTCCCGGGCGAGCGGGCAGGGCGTCCAGTGGGCGAAGGCAAGGGTTCAGCGAAACGCTCTGGATCAGGGCCGAGCGGAGATCACTTCGGCCAGGGTACGGACATTATGTGACAGGTGCAGGGGATCGATAGTGCCGACTATCGCACCGCTCACCCCGGGCTCGGCGAACACCCGGGCGAAGCTCGCGCGCACCGGATCCTGGCCGGTACCGAGCACCGCGTGGCCGCTGGCCAGCGCCTTCTTGATCAGGATGCCCTTGCCCTGGGCGGCGGCGGCCCGGATCACCGGGATCTCGGCGTCTTCGTTGAGGTTGAAGGTGACCATGGCGCAATCGCCGGTCTCCAGCGCCTTGAGGCCGCCCGCGACGGTCTTGCCGGAAAAGCCGAAGGCGCGGATCAGGCCTTCGCGCTTGAGCTCGGCCAGGGTCTCGTAGCAGCCGCTGTCCTGGAGGATGGCCAGGTCGTTGCCATCGGAATGCACCAGCACCAGGTCCAGCCAGTCGGTCTCCAGCCGGCGCAGGCTGCGTTCCACCGAGCGGCGGGTATGGGCCGGGCTGAAGTCGAAGCTGGACAGGCCCTCGGTGAACTCCTCGCCGACCTTGCTGGCGATCACCCAGTGCTGGCGCTGGCCACGCAGCAGCGGACCCAGGCGTTCTTCGCTGCGGCCATAGGCCGGCGCGGTGTCCAGCAGGTTGATGCCCAGCTCGCGGGCCAGGCTGAGCAGATCGGCGGCGCTGCGGTCGTCGGGGATGGTGAAGCCGTTGGGGTACTTCACGCCCTGGTCGCGGCCAAACTTGACCGTGCCCAGGCCCAGTGGGGAAATCTCGAGACCGGTGCTGCCCAGCGGACGCTGCAGACCGTGCAGGGTGCGCAGGCTCATGGCAGCAGCTCCTCCCAGAAGGGCGCGGCCACCGGTGGGTGCGGATGGACGGGCAGGGCGGGGTGCTGTCCCGGCGCGATGCCGTCGCGGTCGAGATTGGCCAGGACCCGGTCGGCCAGGTCCGGCGACAGCGCCAGCTTGGTCGGCCAGCCCACCAGCAGGCGGCCTTCCTCGGCGAGGAAGGCGTTGTCCGGCCGCACCAGTCCGGATTGTGCCGGCTCGGCGCGATCCACGCGCAGGGTCGCCCAGCGGGCGCCGTCGAAGTCGATCCAGGGCAGCAGGCGCTGCAATTCCTCGCGCGCCGTGGCGATCTGCGCCGCTGGCTCACGGGCCACGCCCTCGGCCTCGGCCAGGTCGCCGCCCAGGTACCACAGCCACTGGCCGTCGGCGGTGGGATGGCTGGTGATGGTCACCCGCGGCTTGGGGCCGCCACCCAGACAGTGCGCATAGAGGGGTTTGAGCATGGGGCCCTTGACCACCACCATGTGCAGCGGGCGGCGTTGCATGGCCGGTTGTTCCAGATGGAGCGCCTGGAGCAGATCGGCCATGCCGGCGCCGGCGGTGAGCACGATGCGGCGGGCGCGGATGGCCTGGCCGTCCACCACCAGACCGGTCAGCTCGCCGTCTTCGCGCAGGGGCTGGAGGTCATGTCCGGCCAGCAGGCTGTCGCCGGCCAGTTCGGCCAGGCGTGCGACCAGGCTGGGTACGTCCAGCACCAGCTCGGCGAGGCGATAGACCTTGCCCTTGAAGGCGCGGTCGCGCAGGGCCGGCGGCAGTTCGTCGCCCTTGACCGCATCCACCCGGCCGCGCACCGCCTTGCTGGCGAAGAAGCTGGTGAGGTTGCCGGCCAGGCTGCCCGGCGACCAGAGGTAGTGGGCCTCGGAGAGCAGGCGTACACCGGAAAGATCCAGCTCGCCGCTGCCGGCCAGGCTCTCGCGCCAGCGCCGCGGCATGTCGGCGATGGCCTCGGAAGCCCCGGTGAGCATCCCGCTCAGGGCATATTTGGTGCCGCCATGGATGATGCCCTGGGACTTGCCGCTCTGGCCGCCGCCCAGGGCGCCGGTCTCCACCAGCACGGTGGCGTAGCCGGCGCGTCTGAGACGGGCGTTGAGCCAGAGGCCGGCGACGCCGCCGCCGACGATGAGGATATCGGTGGACCAGGGTTGGGACATGAACGGCCTGCTCGGATGATCGGCAAAGGAGTGATTTTACACGCTCCTCGCCGCCGCTGGTCTCAATGCCCGGTGCTGCCGGAAAACAGCTGGATCACCACCACCCCGGCGACGATCAGGCCCATGCCCAGCATGGCCGGCAAGTCCAGCTTCTGATCGTAGAGCACCGCCGCGGCGATGCTGACCAGCACGATGCCCAGCCCGGCCCAGATGGCGTAGGCGACGCCCACGGGGATGCTGCGCACCACCAGGGTCAGCATCCAGAAGGCCAGGCCGTAGCCTGTGATGACCAGAAACAGTGGCAGTGGCTTGCTGAAGCCACTGATGGCCTTCATGGAGGTGGTGGCGACGACTTCGGCGGCGATGGCAATGGCCAGGTAGATGTATCCGCTCATGATGATTCCTCCTGTCGAAGGCCCCCATTGTGCCTATCCGGGCGATAGGTGAAAGTTGATACCTATCTGTTGGAGAGATGGGTCGTGCAGTGGAATCTGGAGCAACTGGAGATCTTCGTCGGCATCGCCGAGGGTGCGAGTTTCTCGGCCATGGCGCGGCGTCTGGGGCGGGCGCAATCGGCGGTGAGCGCCGCCATCGCCCTGCTGGAGACTGATCTGGGCGTGGCGCTGTTCACGCGCAGCAACGGTCGCACGCCGGTCATCACCGCGGCCGGGCTGGCGCTGCTGGAGGAGGCGCGTGAGGTGCTGCGTCAGTGCCAGCGCCTGGACAGCCGCGCCCAGGCGCTCTGTGCCGGTCAGGAACCGCTGTTGCGCCTGGCGCTGGACGAAGCCATGCCCTACCAGCCGGTGCTCGATGCCCTCGACGCCCTGGCGGCGGCCTTCCCACACCTGGAGGTCCAGCTCACCAGCGGCGCCCAGGGTGATGTGGCGCGCAAGCTGCTGACCGACCAGGCCGACCTCGGCCTGCTGTTTCGCCATGAGCACATGCCCGAGGCCCTGGAGCGCCAGGCCCTGGGCGATGTCGCCCAGGTCACCGCCTGTGGCGCCCAGCATCCCCTGGCCCGCCAGCGTGGGGTAGGGCGACGCGAACTGGCCCGCCATCGCCAGCTGCTGATCGCGCCGCTGGAGCACCCCTATCCCGGCGGCGAGCAGATCGCCCCCCAGGTGTGGCGCGCCGACAGCTTCTATCTGCTCGCCGAATTGCTGATGCGCGGCCTGGGCTGGGGCTGGCTGCCGCGGCACGTGGCGCGCTATCCCTCCTACCAGGGCCTGCTGGCCGAACTGGATTGCGACTGGGTGCCGCCGGCCCTGGTGGTGGAGCTGGCCTGGCGCCGCAACGCCGCCCCGGGGCCGGCTGCGCGCTGGCTGGCGCAGAGGCTGGCGGAGGAGTTGCGGGCGATTGGTTGAATCGAGGCGTTGGGCTTCGCTGCGCTCAGCGCCAACCGACGGTGCTCTGCGTAGGTTGGGTTGAGCGCAGCGA